>NZ_JBNYXZ010000011.1:0-205363 GCF_051380935.1 Janthinobacterium algoris
CAGCTTTACTGCTTCTTCTCGAAGCTCTGGCGTGTATGTTGTTGAGCGTTTCATATGTTCTCCAGTTGGTGAAGTTTGCCAAACAAGAGTGTCCGAAAAAGTCAGGGTACCTCATTGATATTTGACGGCGAAACGGGTGAGTACAGTATTCCATTTCGATAGTTGCAGTGTTATCCAACAAAAATATTGACTTTATCAATTTGTTTGTCTTTTGTTAGTCTTGGTTGGAAAATTTTGATGCGTAAGGCGTTACCCAGGACAAGCGGTTTTTATGACGTTTTCATGGGAGAGATAGCCGTAGCCGCCATGCTGGAAAACGGTCGGGATGGCGGTGCCGCGCATGCCAGTGTTGCGACCCGGAGCAAGACAAATAGTTGAATAAAATAAAAACATTGCTCAATTTCAATGTAAAAAAACAACAGAAAAAGAGTATTTGACAGTTTTTTCTTCAATCCCTTCAAGATTCGACCATGTTAATTGACAATATTTTTCCTGTTACAGATACTTACTTGTGTCAAAATTTTGATACATAAAAGTGCCACATGAGCCACTGTGATCCAGTTGCTTGGTGTTCATTAAAAATTACAAGTTGAGATTGCTAATACATGATGCTGAGTAAACCAAAATTAAGCCCTATCAGTAAGGCGGTGTTTTTTGCTTTAAGCGCCATTGCTGCCTCCGCCCACGCACAAAACACCGCAGGTACCGCAGAGCCGGTCATGCAACGTGTTGAAGTGACTGGTTCGAACATCAAGCGCATGGATAGCGAAACCGCCTCGCCGGTGACCATAATGCGCCGTGATGAAATCAAGGCGACTGGCGCCAATACCGTGCGCCAGATTCTCGATACGCTGACCTCGTTCGACACGGGGGCGATCAAGGATGACGGCAACTCCACCAGCTTTGCGCGCGGTGCGTCCGGCGCATCGATGCGTGGCCTGGGCACCGGCGCCACCCTGGTGCTGGTCAATGGCCGCCGCGTTTCCAATTATCCGTTCGCCAATGGAGCCAAAGATACCTTTGTCAACCTCGATTCCATTCCGGCCGACGTGATCGACCGCGTCGAGGTACTCAAGGACGGCGCTTCCGCGATCTACGGTTCCGATGCCCTGGCTGGCGTGATCAACATCATCACCCGCAAGAGCTTCCAGGGCGTCAGCACCAGCGCCAACTATCAGCAGGGCATAGACCCGAATATCGGCAAGCAAACGACGGTTGGCCTGTTGGCCGGCTATGGCGATCTGGAAAAAGACAACTACAACGTTTTCTTCAACGTCGAAGGCTATAAGCGTGAAGGCTACAAGCTTAGCAAGGTGCTGCGCGAGTATCCTGAGTGGCACAAAAAATATGTTTCCACCGCCTTCGGCGATCCTAGCCTGACCTCGTTCCCGGGTAACCTTAACGAAAGCGGCCGCAAGGTGCGTCAAGCAGTCAAAGGCTGTGGCACTTTCAATGCTGCCGGCCTGTGCGTCAGCGATTTGAACGGCATTAACCCGGTGTCGGATGGCGCCGAACGCGTCAATCTGTACAGCGCATTGCACTTCAAGCTCAGCGACACCACGCGCGGTTTCGCTGAAGTGTCGTATTCGGAAACCCGCACCAATTACTCGCCACTGCCATTCGGTATGGCTGCCGGTTCGCCATGGACCTGGTTCGACGGTAATGTGAAGAAATCGCAAACCGTGCAGAAACCTAAATTGCCGGCTAATTCCGCCTACAATCCGTATAACTTCCCGGTTGGCCTCGACTATCGTTTCATGGACGCCAACATGGATTGGACTTCCCCAGCAAAAGCGACGCAGTACCGTGTCATGGCTGGCCTGGAAGGCACGATCGGCGCCTATGACTGGGAGGCTACCATCGGGCGTACCGGCGGTGAGGGCACCTTGCGCAACCGTGGCGCCCACCGTGACCGCCTGCCTGCCGCGATTGTCAGCGGCGAGTACAAGTTAGGTGGCGGCAACAGCGATGAGCTGCTGAACCGCATGTTCCCAGTCGCTGGTACCGATTCCCACCTGTCGACCAACTTCATCGACGCCAAGTTGAGCGGCGACCTGATGGCCTTGCCTGGCGGTCCATTGGCGTTTGCTTTTGGCGCTGAGTTGCGTCAAGAAAAGATGTACATCAAGTCGGTCGACGCTGTGATGAATGCCGAGATCATCAATACAGGTTCCCTGTGGATCGATGGTCAGCGCAACCTGAGCGCGGCATACCTGGAGCTGAACGCGCCCGTGTTGAAAGGCCTGGAATTGAACGGCGCGCTGCGTCTGGACAAGGCGCCAGGTTTCTCGGCCCACGTGTCGCCTAAACTTGCTGCGCGCTGGACGGTAACGCCGAAGCTGATGTTGCGCGGCACGATAGCCGGTGGATTCCGCGCTCCGAATATCCCGGAAACACTGGGTAAAGTGGGCGTGACCGGTTTTTACAACAGCATACTTGATCCAAAACGTTGCGATACTGCCACCGCGATGCGCGATATCCTGAAAAGAGGTAATGCCAACGACGTTTCCGATTCGTCTACCGCCTACAACTCGGGATGCCTGACATCGGTTCCGGTCATGATTTCGTCGAGCTCGACCTTGAAACCGGAAACCTCGCGCAGCCTGACGCTGGGCTTCGTGGCAGAACCGATCAAGAACATCAGCGTCGCAGTCGATTACTTCAAGATCGAACGCCGGGACGAGATCGCCACGCGCGACGTACCGTATGTGCTGGCCCGTGAAGATGTTGCTGGCTATGCTGAGAAACTGGCGCGCAATCCGATCAGCGACACCGATCGTCGTCTGGCAGCGCGTGCCAACGAACTGTCGCCAGGCGCGAACCTCGCCTGGGGTGCTGGCAGCATTCAATCGCTGTTCCTGGGCTATGAAAACTTCGGCAAGACCGATACCCAAGGTGTGGATATCGACGTGAACGGCCGCTTCTCCGCTGGCGAGTATGGTAGCGTGACGATGGGCCTGGCGACCACCGTAGCCCTGAAGCTGCGCTACTGGGACATCGATGCCAACCAATACCGTCCAAACACCGTCGGCTTGCGTGGCAACCCGCGTGTCGTGTCGGTATTTAGTACAGCATGGCGCAAAGGCCCTGTCACGGCTGGCGTGCGCGTCAACTACAAGTCGGGAACGACATTGAACAACGACGAGACGGATGAAGGCCGCTGGGGCGATGCTGGTTGCCGTGCTGCGTTGAAGACCGACGAGATGCCATGCCGCGTGGGTAGCGACGTGCGTACCGATCTGAACTTTGCATACACGGGCTTCAAAAACCTGCGTTTGCTGGCAAATATCAACAACGTCTTCGATCAGCAGCGTCCAATCAACGTGCGTGACGGTTATGTGCTGCGTCCACGTACCCTGAAACTGGGTGCCGAATACACGTTCTAATAAGAAAAGAAGGGCAGCGCGAGAATGGGCTGCCTGATGATCTGGTTCCGCCTACCTGGTATGCGGCACCTCTGGCGCAGGGCGGGTAACCGCCCTGCGCTTTTTTGTTGCTTTTTGCGTATTACATCCCGCCCCACAATGCCGCCAGCGTCGCCAGCGCCGTCAATCCCGCCGTTTCCGTGCGCAGAATGCGCGGCCCCATCGACAGCCCGATGGCGCCGGCGGCCAGGGCGGCTTTTTCTTCCGCTTCCGAAAACCCGCCTTCCGGCCCCACCATCACGGTGATCGCTTGCGGCGGCTGGTGGCGGGCCCAGTCGGCCAGCGACTGTTCCGCGCGTGGTGTCAAAATGATGCGCTTATTGTTGTCATTCGGAAAATCTTGCTGGCTGCTCCAGCGATTGAAGTCTTGCAATGGCGCCAGCTGGGCCAGGCGGTTGCGCCCGCATTGTTCCGAGGCGGACACGATGATGCCTTGCCAATGCGCAAGTTTTTTCTCGGCCCGCTCGCTGGACAAGCGCACCACGCAGCGCTGCGCCGCCAGCGGCACGATGCCGGCTGCACCAAGTTCGATGGCTTTTTCGATGATCCAGTCCATTTTGGACGCTTCCGGCAGCGCTTGCGCCAGGGTCACGGCATACGGCAGTTCCGCTTCGCGCGCCACGTGCGCCTGTATTTCAGCCGTCACGCTGCGCTTGGCGACCGCCACCAGGCTGGCCTGCACTTCGCCGCCTTCGCCATTGAATAGGGTGATGACGTCGCCCGGCGCCAGGCGCACGACCTGGATATGGTGGGCGA
The DNA here is from genome assembly GCF_051380935.1 of Janthinobacterium algoris. Lineage (NCBI taxonomy): Bacteria > Pseudomonadati > Pseudomonadota > Betaproteobacteria > Burkholderiales > Oxalobacteraceae > Janthinobacterium > Janthinobacterium algoris. The sequence continues at coordinate 4,182 of NZ_JBNYXZ010000011.1, forward strand.
CAGTCTCCGGCAGGGAGATGGTGGCGCCGGCGACGAGCGGCTGGGGGCAGAAAAAACGCGGCATGCAAATCCTCAACGGGGGGTAAGTGGGGTGGAAAGACGTCAAAGTATAGCCATTTGGCGGGCCAGTACGCCGCAATTCTAATTTGCAGCCCCCCAGTCTGGTAAAATAGTTGACTACAGAAAGCAGCCGGCTTCCCTGTCCGCGCTGTTGCAAACGAATCCCAAACTCGCGACTGACCCACACCATCATGACAACTACGCTCCCGACTACCAAAATGGCCAATGCGATCCGCGCACTGGCAATGGACGCTGTACAAAAGGCCAATTCCGGCCATCCAGGCATGCCGATGGGCATGGCCGAGATCGCAGTTGCCCTGTGGAGTGGTCACTATCGCCACAATCCAGCGAATCCAAAATGGCAGAACCGCGATCGTTTCCTGTTGTCGAACGGCCACGGCTCGATGTTGCACTACGCGCTGCTGCACCTGACGGGCTACGACCTGTCGATGGATGACATCAAGGCCTTCCGCCAGATGCATTCGAAAACCCCGGGCCACCCGGAAGTCGATGTCACTCCCGGCGTGGAAACGACCACCGGCCCGCTGGGCCAGGGTATCGCCAACGCCGTCGGCATGGCCCTGTCGGAGCAATTGCTGGCCGCTGAATTCAACAAGCCAGGTTACGACATCGTCGACCACTACACCTATGCTTTCCTGGGCGACGGTTGCTTGATGGAAGGTATTTCGCACGAAGTGTGCGCGCTGGCCGGCACCCTGGGCTTGAATAAACTGATCGCCCTGTACGATGACAATGGCATTTCCATCGACGGTAAAGTCGAAGGCTGGTTCACGGACGACACCCCGGCGCGCTTCGAAGCGTACGGCTGGAACGTCATCCGCGCCGTCGACGGCCATGACGTTGCCGCCGTGGCTGCCGCCATCGCCGCCGCCAAGACCGCATCGAAGCCAACCTTGATCTGCTGCAAGACCATCATCGGCAAGGGTTCGCCTAACCTGCAAGGCGGCGACAAGGTCCACGGCGCCGCGCTGGGCGACAAGGAAATCGCCGCCGTGCGCGAATACATCGGCTGGGATGCGGCACCGTTCGAAATGCCGGCCGACGTGTATGCTGCCTGGGATGCCAAGAAACAGGGCGCTCTGGTGGAAGCGGACTGGAATGAGCGATTTGCCGCCTACAGCCGCGAATTCCCGCAGCAAGCCGCAGAACTGACCCGCCGCATGCAGGGCGAGTTGCCACAGGCATTCGAAGCGGCCCTGAGCGCCGCCATCGCTTCCTGTGTGGAAAAGAAAGAAAACATCGCCACCCGCAAGGCTAGCCAGAACGCCATCCAGGCACTGGCCTCGTCCTTGCCTGAATTCCTCGGTGGCTCGGCCGACCTGACCGGTTCGAACCTGACCAACTGGAAAGAGTGCGTGGCCGTGCGTTCTGGCCAGCCTGGCAACCATATCAACTACGGCGTGCGCGAATTCGGCATGAGCGCCATCATGAACGGGATCACCCTGCACGGCGGCTACATCCCGTTCGGCGCCACGTTCCTCACGTTCTCCGACTACAGCCGCAATGCGCTGCGCATGGCTGCCCTGATGAAGCTGCGTTCGATCTTCGTGTTTACCCACGATTCGATTGGCCTGGGTGAAGACGGCCCGACGCACCAATCGGTCGAGCACGTCTCGTCGATGCGTTTGATCCCGAACCTGGACAACTGGCGTCCATGCGACACCGTCGAGTCGGCCGCTGCCTGGGGCGCCGCCGTGCGCCGCAAGGATGGTCCGTCGACCCTGATCTTCTCGCGCCAGAACTTGCCATATCAGGAACGTAGCGCCGAACAGATCGAGAACATCTACCGTGGCGGCTATGTGCTGAACGACGTGGCCGACGCCAAGGCGATCCTGATCGCCACCGGTTCCGAAGTGGAACTGGCCGTGGCCGCCGCCAGCGCGCTGGCCGCGGAAGGCATTAATGTGCGCGTGGTGTCGATGCCATCGACCGACGTGTATGACCGCCAGGACGCCGCCTACAAGGCCAGCGTGCTGACAAAAGGCGTGCCGCGCGTGGCCATCGAAGCGGGCGTGACCAGCTTTTGGTACAAATACGTGGGCCTGGAAGGCGCCGTGGTCGGTATCGACACGTTCGGCGAATCGGCGCCTGCCGGCGTGCTGTTCAAGCACTTCGGCTTCACGGTCGAGAACGTCGTGGCCAAGGTCAAGGCTGTCATCGCCGGCTAATATTGATTTTTAACAGCCCTGACGATGTGTTCGCCTGGGCTGTGCATGTACCTTCTTTTTTAATCAGGAGCAGAGTATGACGATCAAAGTTGCAATCAATGGCTACGGCCGCATCGGCCGTAATGTGTTGCGCGCTTTCTACGAAGGCGGCAAAAAACAGGATATCCAGATCGTTGCCATCAACGACCTGGGCGATGCCAAATCGAACGCCCACCTGACCCGCTACGACACCGCGCACGGCAAGTTCCCGGGCACGGTGACCGTCGAAGGCGACAACATGATCGTCAATGGCGATCCGATCCGCGTGTTTGCACAGCGCAACCCGGCTGAAATCCCATGGGGCGAGCTGGGCGTGGACGTCGTACTGGAATGCACGGGCTTCTTCACCACCAAAGAGAAAGCTTCGGCTCACTTGAAGGGTGGCGCGAAAAAAGTCATCATCTCGGCACCAGGTGGCAAGGACGTCGATGCGACCGTCGTGTTCGGCGTGAACCACTCGGTATTGAAATCGACCGATACCGTCATCTCGAACGCATCGTGCACCACCAACTGCCTGGCACCGCTGGTCAAGCCACTCAACGACGCCATCGGCATCGAAACGGGCCTGATGACCACCGTGCACGCCTACACCAATGACCAGGTGCTGTCCGACGTGATGCATGAAGACCTGCGCCGCGCCCGTTCGGCCACCATGAGCATGATCCCGACCAAGACGGGCGCTGCTGCCGCCGTTGGCCTGGTCCTGCCTGAGCTGAATGGCAAACTGGACGGCTTCGCCATCCGCGTGCCGACCATCAACGTGTCGCTGGTCGACCTGACCTTCATCGCCAAGCGCGACACCACCGTGGAAGAAGTCAACGCGCTGATGAAAGCCGCATCGGAAGGCGCCCTGGAAGGCATTCTGACGTACCAGACCGAACCGCTGGTGTCGATCGACTTCAACCATAACCCGGCTTCGTCGAACTTCGATTCCACCCTGACCAAGGTATCGGGCCGTTTGGTGAAAGTATCGTCGTGGTACGACAATGAGTGGGGTTTCTCGAACCGCATGCTCGACACTACTGTCGCACTGATGGGTGCCAAGTAATTGTTGACCGCATAAGAAAGAGCGCCCTTCGGGGCGTTTTTTTCGTCCGTATGATTAAAAACGGCGCCGGTAAAAGCGCCACAGCACGCGCAAGTCGCGCAGCACGGGCACGCCGGACAGCAGGGTCAGCACGCCGGCCAGGATGATGGTGGCGGCCGGAAAGCCGATGTGCTTGAAAGCCAGGGCGCCGCTGACGCCGCCGATGAAGAAGCAGCTGATCAGTAGGCTGTGCGTTCTCAGCTTGCCGCGGTTGACCTTGACCATCCGGTCCGGCAGGTGGCGCCGGTTGTAATACGCCATTTTGCCCAGTTCGATGCCGATATCGGTGGACAGGCCCGTCACGTGCGTGGTGCGGATGACGGCGCCCGAGATCTTGGTGATGATGGCGTTCTGCAAGCCCATGACAAAGCACAGCAGCAAGATGGTGACGGGGCCCAGCACGTCGGGCATGGCCGCCAGGTAGTTGCCCGTCAGGCCGAACAGCAATAACAGGGCCGCTTCCAGCAGCAGGCTGGCGGCAAACTGACTGTGCAGCCGGCGCCGCTTGCCCCAGTTCACCATAATGGCGGTCACGGCCGCGCCGCTGACAAAGGCCAGCCACGCGCCCAGCGCGGCCAGGGCCAGCGTGATATTGCCCAGCGCCAAGTCGTCCGCCATGCCCGAAACGATACCCGTCATGTGCGAGGTATAGCCGCCGATGGCGAGAAAACCGCCTGCATTCACGGCGCCTGCCACCAGCGCCAGCACACAGCCCAACTGCAGGTTGGCTTGTGTATCGCGTGCCGATCCGCTCAGGCGGGACAGGTAATGGAGCGGCATGCGGCTGCGGTTTCCTCTTGCCGTGGTTTATTTATAGATGCCGGAACCGACGATCATATTGTCGACCCGTTCGATGTAGCCGGACTTTTGCTCGACCACCTTGGTCAGCGGATTCGGCCACTTGAAGTCTACCCAGCCCCGTCCGGCTGGCGTGCTGGCTGTGGCGATCAGCGACTTGACGATGGCCTTGCCTTCATTGTCCTTCAGGTCTATCAAGTTCTTGCCGACCATCTTGGGATTGTTGCCGTGCGCCAGGGTGACGCCATTCATGTCGTACACATAAATGTACAGGTCGCGGTCATGGAAGCTGGTGTTGGCGGCATCGGCAATGGCGGCAAAGGCCTTTTCCTTGCCATCGGCCTTGATCATGGCCACGGCGCGCTTGGTCATGGCGATGGCTTCGTCTGCGCTGCCTTTGGGGGCGGCCCATGCCGCTGCCGGCATGGCGCAGATGATGAAACTGGCAACAAGGGCATTGATGCCCGTTTTTACACTAGTCTTCATACGCTGTCTCCTGGGATGATAGGCAATCCCGGCGCGGCCTGTTGTACGGCACTACTGGGAAGTGGAATTGCCTGTACGTATCATACGCCGCCGCCGGGCTTATGCAATCGTTGCGGGAAAGATCGTGTGCCACAGGCGCATCACATTCTGCGCATGCACGCGCACCCGTTCCGGTTCCACGCGGGCCAGGTCTTGCCCCTGCAGGCGCAACTGGTGCTGGAGCTTGCGCAGCGCGCGGTAGGCGTCGGCGACCAGGCCGGCCAACTGCGCGTCGATCAGCCCCAGTTCGCCGCACAGGCGCAGCAGGGCGATATTGCCCGAGTTGGCCGTCAGCTGCGGATACTGCGCAGCATGCTGCAGCACCAGGTATTGCACCATGAATTCGATGTCGATCATGCCGCCCGGATCTTGTTTCAAATCAAAGCTGCCGGGGCGGGGCGGATGCGCATCGAGCATCTTCTTGCGCATGGCCACCACTTCGCCCTTGAGCGGACCGTTTTCCGGCCGTTCCTTGCGCAAGATCGTGTCGCGGATGCGCTCAAAATGCTTGCCGATGGCGACGTCGCCGGCACAAAAGCGCGCGCGCGTGAGCGCCTGGTGTTCCCACACCCAGGCCGCGCTGCTCTGGTAGCGCTCGAACGCCTGCACGCTGGAGACCAGCATGCCCGAGGCGCCGTCGGGGCGCAGGGCGATGTCGATATCGAACAGGATGCCGGCCGAAGTGTGCGAGGTCATCCAGGTAATGAAGCGCTGCGCCAGCTTGGCGTACAGGCCGGGAGCGTCCTGGTCGTCGTCATCGAACAGGAAGATGACGTCCAGGTCGGAGACATAACCCAGTTCCTTGCCGCCCAGCTTGCCGTACGCGATGACGGCGAATTTCGGCACTTCGCGGTGGCGCGCCGGCAAGGTTTGCCAGACGGCTTGCACGGTGGCGGCAACGATGATGTCGGCCAGCTGCGACAGGTAATCGGCCAGTTTTTCCACGCTCAGGTCGCCTGCCAGGTCTTGTGCCAGACACTGGAACAGCTGTGCGTGGTGTGTTTCGCGCAGGATATCCATCTGTCGCTCCGTGTCGCCGGGCGCGTCGTCGAGCTGGCGCTGCAGGTCCAGCGCCAGCGCGGCCGGATCGGGCACCGTGTTGCGGATGCGCTCATCCAATAGTTCGTCGAGCAGGATCGGGTGTTGCGTGAGGAAAGTAGCGGCCCAGCCGCTGGCACACACCATGCGCACGACGCGCTCGAGCGTGTGCGGGTATTCCGTCAGCAGCGACAAATAGGCCGAGCGGCGCGCAATCGCTTCCAGGAAATCGAGCAGGCGGCCCAGGGTGGCCAACTGGCTGGCGTTACCGTTGGAAACGGAGCAATCGGTGATCAGGGGCAGGGCGGAATTGACGAGGGCGACGAGGCGCGTGCGGCTCGCCTCGGGCAAGGATTGCAGGCGCGGCGCCTGCCAGGTGGCCAGTAGGCGCCGTGCGCAGGCGGCAGGTTCATGGAAACCCAGGGCGGCAAAGCGCGCCTCGATGGCTTCCTGCTGGTCCGAGGCGGCGCAGTCGTTCGACGTTTGCGGGTCGATGCCCGTGTCGGCCGGTGGCGTGCCGCTGCTCTTGTCGCTGAACATCTCGTCAAATTGTCCTGCGACAAACACACGGTGCGCGTCCAGCTGGACCAGCAGGGTGGGCGTGTCGGGCAAGCCCATCATCTGCGCCACGGTCAGGCGGTCTGCCTCGTTGGCGGGCAGGGTGTGGGTTTGCGCATCGTCCAGGTATTGCAGCCGGTGTTCCAGGTTGCGCAGGAAAGTGTAGGAAGCAAGTAATTGTTCCACGATGGCCGGTTCCAATAACCGCTTGTCTGCCACCGTGCGCAGGGTGGCACGCGTGGAACGCTCGCGCAGCTCGGCGTCGCGCCCGCCGCGTATCAATTGAAACACTTGCGCCAAGAATTCGATTTCGCGGATGCCGCCCCGGCCCAGCTTGACGTTGTTGCTGCGGTCGGGGTGCAGCCGTTCTTGGCGGTTGACCTCGGCGCGGATCTGGCCGTGCATGGTGCGGATGGCATCGATGACGCCGAAATCGAGGTAGCGGCGGAAGACAAACGGGCGCACGATGGCGTCGAGCGAGGCGATGTCTTCCGGCTTGCCCGTCACGGCGCGCGCCTTGACCCAGGCATAACGCTCCCATTCGCGGCCCTGCACGATCAGGTATTGCTCCACCATGCCCAGGCTGGCGGCCAGCGGACCCGAGTTGCCGTTCGGGCGCAAGGCCATGTCCACGCGGAAAGTAAAACCGTCTTGCGTGATCTCGGCCAGGGCGGCGATTAGTTTCTTGCCCATGCGAATGAAAAACTCGTGATTGGACAGGCTGCGCTGGCCCGGCAGGGTGACTTGCGTGTCGCCATCTTCCGGGTAAACAAAGATCAGGTCGATATCCGACGAGACGTTCAGCTCGCCGCCGCCCTGCTTGCCCATCGCCAGCACCATCAAGGCCTGTTCCTGGCCCGACTCCTCGCCGACAGGCATGCCATGCAGTACCACCATCTCGGCCATGATGGCGTCCACATGCGTGCGGATGGCGAAATCGGCAAAGCCCGTCATGGCCGTGACGACTTCGTTCAAGTCGGCCTGGCCGCCAAGATCGCGCTCGATCAGGCCGCAGACGAGCAGGTTGCGCAGGCGGCGCATGGCCCGCTCGGGCGGCAGCGGCGGCGTGGCGGCGTTCGCTTGGTTGGCCAGCGCGGCGGCAAAATCGAGTCCGTCGAGCTGCGCGCGCACCAGTTGCGCTACCTGTACGGTGCGCTCGGGGGCTGCACCCAGCCAGCGCTGGTAGAAACGGGAGGCGGAGATCAAAGGCTGTGTGCTCATGGTGTCGGTAAGGCTCTCGTGGATGCTGCTTGCATGGTTCTTGTTTAACTTGGCTGTGAACGGCGGGGGATGCGGTAAAATTGTGCCGCTGGCGCGAATGCCGTCGGCAGTGTGTGCTCTTCCGGACGATGGTAAGGGAGGCTTTGCTCAGAAGCAAGCGCAAGGATGCAGGCGCGCACCACGAATGCAGACGATTTTTGCCATTATTTGACGCCGGGCCAGTTTATTAGCTTATTGATGCAAAAACCGCCAGAAGCAAGCGTGACAGAACATGTGCCATTGGCCCTGCGCTGGCAGCGGCTGCGTGCCGCCTATCGCATGGCCAACCTGGCCACCCATCACATGTTGGGTTTTACCATCAAACTGGTGCTGCTGGCGTATTTCGCCTTCGCCGTGCTGTTCTTATTTCTGCGCTACGCCATCTTGCCCAATATCGATTACTACAAGGGCGATATCGAGCGGGCGGCCAGCCGCGCGCTGGGCAACCCTGTCAGTATCGCGCGCATTTATGCCTCGTGGCATGGCGTGCGGCCGAATCTCTTCCTGGGCGACGTGAGCCTGCGCGACCAGGCGGGCCGCCAGGCGCTGAGCTTGCCGAGCGTCTCGGCCACCGTGTCGTGGTGGAGCGTGCTCGGTTCCGTGCGCTTCGACACCCTGGAAATCACGCGGCCCGACCTGGACGTGCGGCGCAGCAAGGATGGCAAACTGTATGTGGCCGGCGTGTTGATCGACAGCAGGCAAGGCAGCGATGGCAAGGGTGCCGACTGGCTGCTGTCGCAGCATGAGATCATCATTCGTGATGGCAAGGTGCGCTGGACGGATGAAGCGCGCGGCACACAAGAGCTGGCACTGGAAAAGGTCAACTTGCTGCTGCGCAACCGCTGGCGCAGCCACCGGCTGGGTTTGCAGGCTACGCCGCCCGCCAGCCTGGCCGCGCCCATCGATGTGCGCGCTCACTTCACGCACCCCCCTTTCAGCCAGCGCATCTCGGACGTGTCGATGTGGAAGGGCGAGTTGTACGCGGACTTGAAAAACGCCGACCTGGCCGCCTGGCGGCGCTACCTCGATTATCCGTTCGACTTGAGCCAGGGCAAGGGTGCCCTGCGCGCCTGGTTAAGCCTGGATCATGCACGCCTGGCCGGCTTCACGGCCGATGTGGGCTTGACGGAGGTGCAGGCGCAGCTGGGCGAGCATATCGCCCCGCTCGACTTGCTGTCGGTCAGCGGACGTATTTCTGCAAAGGAAGAGCTGTCGGCGCAGGTGCCGGACGGCAAGCCAACCTTTGGCGCGAATGGACACCAGGTGGAGTTGACGAATTTCGCGGTGGAAACACGCGATGGCCTCAGCCTGCCGCCCACGACCTTGTTCGAACGTTTTGTTGCCGCCACGAAGCGCAAGCCGGCGCGCAGGGAAATCAAGGCCAAGTCCCTCGATTTGCACACCCTGGCCGCGCTGGCCGATAAGTTGCCGCTGGGCGAGCAGCAGCGCCAGCGCCTCGACGCCCTGGCGCCGCGCGGGCGTTTGCAGGATTTTTCAGCGCAATGGGAAGGCGACATGGCCACGCCCGCCAGCTACCGCCTGCGCGGCAAGCTCATCGATCTGGGCCTGAATGCGCAGCCGGCGCGCCTGGCCGTGGCGAAGACGGCGACCAGTGCCGCGCAGGCAGCTGCGCCGGCCATTCCCGGCTTCGACCACCTAACCGGCAGCATCGACGCCAACGACAAGGGCGGCAGCATCGCTATCGATGCGCAAGACCTGGTGCTGCAGTTTCCCACGTACTTGAGCGAACCGGCCTTGCCGTTCGAGCAATTCGCCATGCAGGCGCGCTGGACCTTTGAAGCGGACAATATGCTGCAAGTCGGGTTAGACAAGCTCGACTTCAATCAGCAAGGCTTGCGCGTCGCCTTGCAAGGCACGCACCGCCTGCCGCTCGATGGCAAGAACCTGGGCCAGGTGGATTTGACGGGCACGATCGACAATTTCCAGATCAACACCATCGGCCGCTATCTGCCGCTGCAAACACCCGAGCATCTGCGTCACTGGCTGACGGGCGCGCTGGAAGGCGGCGTGGCGCGCGACGTCAGTCTGCGCCTGCGCGGCGAACTCGAACATTTCCCCTTCAAGGCCGATACGCCCGCCCAGCGCAATCGCGGCGACTTTCGCGTGGCCGGCAAGATCGAGAATGGCAGCCTGAATTACGCGCCCGGCGAATTTGCGGAAAACGGCCCGCTGGCGGGCAAGGCGCCCCGCTGGCCGCTGGCGGAAAAAATCAAGGGCAGTTTTGTCTTCGAGCGGGCGCGCATGGAAATTCGCGGCGACACGGCCACCACGGGCGGCGTGGCATTGACGAATGTCAAAGCCGTGATTCCCGACCTGAGCGTATTCGACACCTTGCTCGACATTGAAGGCAATGCGGCCGGCCCGATGCAGGAATTCCTCAAGTACGTGACGGCCAGCCCCGTGCTGGGCTGGATCGAGCATTTCACGGATGAAACGACGGCGACGGGCAACGCCAAGCTGGCATTGAAGCTGCACCTGCCGATCGAGCGCATGCTGGAGTCGACCGTGCAGGGCAGCTTGCAATTGGCGGGCAATGACGTGGTGCTGTTCCACGACATGCCGCCCGTGCTGGGCACGCAGGGCAAGATCGAGTTCAACGAGAAGGGCGTCAATCTGAATGGCTTGAATGGTAGCCTGCTGGGCGGGCCATTGGCCATCTCGGGCGGCACGCAGGCGGACAATTCCATTCAGGTGAAACTGGCCGGCAACATGACCATCGATGGCTTGCGCAAGACCTATCCGGCGCCCGTGATGCAGCGCCTGGCGAAACATTTGAATGGCGGCGCGCGCTATAGCGGCCTGATCACGGCGCGCGACCACCAGGTGGTGGTCAATGTCGAGTCGCCGCTGACGGGCCTGGGCCTGGATTTCCCCGCCCCCCTGAAAAAGCCGGCCGGCGACAGCTTGCCCGTAAAATTTACCCTGACGGGCAACGCGGCGAACGGCGCCGGCCTGCGCACGGACGATATCCGCATCGCGCTGGGTTCTGGTATCGCTGCCCGCTACCAGCGCCAAAAGCAGGGCAAGGACGCCTGGCGCCTGGTGCGCGGCGGCATCGGCGTGAACGTGCCGGCGCCGGAACCGGACAGCGGCATGATGCTCAACGTGAATATGAAAACGCTGGACGTGGATAGCTGGATCGCCGCCGGCAGCGAGATCGCCGGCAGCGCCACGGCCCCGGCCGATGCGGGCGGCAACGCCGACGATGCACCCGATATCGCGCATTATGTGGTGCCGGACATGATGGCGGCGCGCGCCAGTGAACTGATATTGGGTGAGCGCAAGCTGGAAAACGTGGTGGTGGGCGCCACGCATCAAAAGGATGTGTGGCAAGCCAATATTGACGCGAAACAAGTTTCGGGCTATGTGACGTGGCTGGAAACGCCATCCGGTCTGGGCAAGATGACGGCGCGCCTGTCGTCGCTGATCATTCCGGAGTCGGCCGCCAACGATGTGAAAAATTTGCTGGAAGGCAAAAACGGCGCCCAGTCGATTCCCTCGCTCGATATCATCGCCGAGCAATTTGAGCTGTTCAACAAGAAGATTGGCCGGCTGGAGTTGCAGGCCTATAACACCATGGCGGCGGGCGGGCGCGAGTGGCGCGTGGGCAAGCTGCAACTGTCGAATCCTGATGGCGCGCTGAGCGGCAATGGAAAATGGGTCATCAAGGATGGGCAAAGCACGACCAGCCTGCGTTTTGGCCTCGATATCGTCGATGCGGGAAAGTTGCTCGACCGCTTCGGCTTTGCCGACACGGTGCGTCGTGGCAAGGGGCGTCTGAGCGGCGACATCGCCTGGAATGGTTTGCCGTATTCGCTCGACATTCCCACCCTGTCGGGACAGATCGAGATGAACGTGGAAGCGGGACAGTTCCTCAAGCAGGATCCGGGCGCGGCCAAGCTGTTGGGCGTGCTCAGCCTGCAAGCCTTGCCGCGCTTGCTGAAACTCGATTTCCACGACGTGTTTTCCGAAGGCCTGGCCTTCGACGGCATCACGGCCAACGCCAGCATCAAGCGCGGCGTGGTGACCACCGACAACCTCAAGATGCACGGCGTGGCGGCCACCGTACTGATGGATGGCACGGCCGACATCGCCAATGAGACGACGAATTTGCACGTGGTGGTGATTCCGGAATTTAACCTGGGCACGGGGCCGCTCGTGTATGCGCTGGCCGTCAATCCCGTCATCGGCCTGGGCAGTTTCCTGGCGCAATTGTTCCTGCGTGCTCCCGTGATGAAGGCCCTCACTTACCACATGCAGATCGCCGGCCCATGGAAATCGCCCGTCGTAAGCAAGCTCAATGGTGGTAAATTGGAGCCTGTCGCCGTTCCCGCCGCTGCAGCGGCGGCGCAGGATGCTGTCGCTAAATAAATGCCGCACAGTAAGCTCGCAGTGCGCTTGAAGGGTTAGGTGAAGGATGCATACAGTCGCAGCAATACAAATGATTTCCTCGCCGTCCGTGCTAGACAACCTGGCCACGGCGCGGCGTTTGGTGGCGCAGGCCGCCGCCGGTGGCGCGCAGCTGGTGGTGCTGCCCGAATACTGGGCCATCATGGGCAAGCAGGAAACGGACAAGCTGGCCCATGCGGAACAGCCCGGCAGCGGACCGATCCAGGATGGCATGGCGCAGATGGCGCGCCAGCACGGTATTTGGCTGATCGGCGGCACCTTGCCCCTGATTTCCGGCGAGGAGGGCAAGGTCCTCAATACCACGCTGGTGTACGACCCGCAAGGCGAGCCGGCCGGCCGCTACGACAAGATCCACCTGTTCGGCTTTACGCGCGGCACCGAGTCCTACAACGAATCGCGCACCATCGTGCCCGGTGCGCAAGTGCGCGCGATCGAGACGCCGTTCGGCCGGGTCGGCCTGTCCATCTGCTACGACCTGCGCTTTCCCGAACTGTACCGCGCCATGGGCGATTGCGCGCTGATCGTCGTGCCGGCTGCGTTTACCCATACGACGGGCAGCGCCCACTGGGAAGTGCTGCTACGCGCGCGCGCCATCGAAAACCAGTGCTATGTGCTGGCCTCGGCGCAGGGCGGCTTGCATCCGAACGGCCGGCGTACCTGGGGCCACAGCATGCTGATCGACCCGTGGGGCGAAGTGAAAGCCGTGTTGCCCGAAGGCGAGGGCGTGGTGAGCGGCGAGATCGACCTGGTGTTTTTGGCTGGCGTGCGCGAGTCCTTGCCAGCGCTTGCGCACCGCACCATGTAAATTGAAAGAATAGAGAGCCATGATCCCATTTGAACCCAATCTGTCCAGCCTGGCCGTGGCGCGCGAACTTCTGCTCACGCCCTTCGGCCTGGACGAAGACAAGCTGCTGAAAGCCTTGGGCACGATGTTTACGCACAAGGTCGATTATGCCGACCTGTATTTCCAGTCGACCAAGAGCGAAGGCTGGAGCCTGGAAGAAGGCATCGTCAAGACGGGCAGCTTTTCCATCGACCAGGGCGTGGGCGTGCGCGCCGTGTCCGGTGACAAGACGGCCTTTGCATATTCCGACGAGATTTCCGAACGGTCCCTGCTGGAAGCGGCAGCGGCCACGCGCACCATCGCGCGCGCGGGGACCGGTAAAATCAAGATCGCGGGCCACATGCTGGCGCAGGGTGGACGCTCGCTGTACTTGCCCAACGACCCGCTCGCCTCGCTGGACGCCACGGCCAAGGTGCAACTGCTTGAGCGCGTGGAAAAGATGGCGCGGGCGAAAGATCCTCGCGTGGTGCAAGTGATGGCGGGCCTGGCCGGCGAGTACGACGTGGTGCTGGTGCTGCGCAGCGACGGCGTGCTGGCGGCCGACATCCGCCCGCTGGTGCGCGTCTCGCTCACCGTGATCGCGGAACAGCATGGCCGCCGCGAAACGGGCTCGGCCGGTGGCGGCGGGCGTTTCAGCTATGACTATTTCAGTGATGCCGTGCTGGAACAATACGCGGCAGACGCCGTCAATTCGGCCCTGGTGAACCTGGAAGCGCGCCCGGCGCCCGCCGGTCCCATGACCATCGTGCTGGGACCGGGCTGGCCCGGCATCCTGTTGCACGAGGCCATCGGCCATGGCCTGGAAGGCGATTTCAACCGCAAGGGCTCGTCCGCGTTTTCCGGGCGCATCGGCGAACGGGTGGCTGCCAAGGGCGTCACGGTGGTCGATGACGGCACGCTGGCTGGCCGGCGCGGCTCCCTGAATATCGATGACGAGGGCAACCCGACGCAGTGCACCACCCTGATCGAGGACGGCATCCTGAAGGGGTACATCCAGGACACCATGAATGCGCGCCTGATGAAGATGCCCGTGACGGGCAATGCGCGCCGTGAATCGTTCGCCCACCTGCCCATGCCGCGCATGACGAACACGTATATGCTGGGCGGCGACCGGGACCCGGGCGAAATCCTTGCTTCCGTCAAAAACGGTCTGTACGCCGTCAACTTCGGCGGCGGCCAGGTCGATATTACGAATGGCAAGTTCGTCTTCTCGGCCAGCGAAGCGTACATGATCGAAAACGGCAAGCTCAGCTACCCGGTCAAAGGGGCGACCCTGATCGGCAACGGCCCGGACGTGCTCAACCGCGTTTCCATGATCGGCAACGACATGCGCCTGGACTCGGGCGTGGGCGTGTGCGGCAAGGAGGGGCAAAGCGTGCCCGTGGGCGTAGGGCAGCCAACCTTGCGCCTGGACGGCATCACCGTCGGCGGCACCGCTTAGTTGCCGGCCACGGCGTTGCTAGCCAGCCGATGCGCATCGACAGCGCGCAACTTTTTATGCTTTTTTACGTATTTTGCAGTGCAAAATGGCGGCGACATGCGGCTTTGCCGACAAATAGGCTTGCCAACCCTTGCAATTTAGGTTTATAGTCGTTCATCACTTATGGATGACTCACATGTTCGCTCGCCACTTTTTTACCGCTTATTTTTACTTTAGCAATTCCAACCCAAAGGCGGTGGAGTAGCGGTCGGTTCACGTAGCAGCAAAAAACGAGATCCCAGCAAATTCTAAAAAACCGCCACTGATGGCGGTTTTTTTTTACCCAGATGTTTTACCCTTCCTTAAATTTTGGAGAAAATGATGCCCCGCACCGATGATTTGCGAATTCGCGAAATGAAGGAATTGACCCCGCCGTCCCACCTGATCCGCGAATTCGCCTGCTCGGAGCAAGCCGAACAGACCGCTGCCAGCGCCCGCATCGCCCTGCACCGTATCCTGCACGGCCAGGACGACCGCCTGATGGTGGTGATCGGGCCTTGCTCCATCCACGATACCAAGGCGGCCATGGAATATGCGCGCCTGCTGGTCAAGGAGCGCGCGCGTTTTGCCGGTGAACTGGAAATCGTCATGCGCGTCTACTTCGAGAAGCCGCGCACCACGGTCGGCTGGAAGGGCCTGATCAACGACCCGTACATGGACAACAGCTTCCGCATCAATGACGGCTTGCGCATGGCGCGCGAACTGTTGCGCAATATCAATGAGCTGGGCTTGCCGGCTGGCACCGAATTCCTCGACGTCATCAGCCCGCAATACATCGCCGACCTGATCAGCTGGGGCGCCATCGGCGCGCGTACCACGGAGTCGCAGGTGCACCGCGAACTGGCGTCGGGACTGTCCTGTCCGGTCGGCTTCAAGAATGGCACGGACGGCAATGTGAAAATCGCCGTGGAAGCCATCAAGGCTGCCTCGCAGCCGCACCATTTTCTCTCCGTCACGAAGGGCGGCCACTCGGCCATCGTCTCGACCAACGGCAATGAGGATTGCCATATCATCTTGCGTGGCGGAAAAACCCCGAACTATGATGCGGCCAGCGTGGACGACGCTTGCAAGGCCATCGCCGCGCAAGGCCTGGCGGCGCGCCTGATGATCGACGCTTCGCATGCGAACAGCTCGAAAAAACCGGAAAACCAGATCCCCGTGTGCGCCGACATCGCCAGCCAGGTGGCAGGCGGCGATGGCCGCATCGTTGGCGTGATGGTGGAGTCGCACCTAGTGGCGGGGCGCCAGGATTTGATCCCGGGCAAGGACTTGATCTATGGCCAATCCGTCACGGATGGCTGCATCGACTGGAGCGCCAGCGTGGCCGTGCTGGAAAACCTGGCCGCGGCCGTCAAGCTGCGCCGCCTGCAGGGTGACGCGGAATAAGGTGGCGCGCAGCATGAAAAAAAGCCCGGAAAGCTAAGCTTTCCGGGCTTTTTCAGTTTTTAGCTGGTATCAGTTGCGTATCAGCTTAGAACTTGTAGGAACCGCTCAGGTAGAACTGGCGGCCCAGGGCGCTCGAGTACGATGGGTTGTAGCCCACTTGATGCGAACCCGTGTTACGCAGGGTGAACGGCGGATTGCGGTCGAACAGGTTCAGGATGCCGCCCGTGATTTCCACGTTCTTCATCGGACGGTAAGCCGTCTGGAAGTCGAAGGTGGTGTAGCTTGGCACTTCCAGCTGGATGCCATAGCATTCGCCAGGGCTGCCGGCGACGATCACGGCGCAATCGTCGACCGTCTGTTCCTTGTCCGTGTAGCCATTGCGGTAGCTGGCGCTCAGCGTATGCGTGAACTTGGCCGTCTCATACGAGGTGGTGGCGCGGATGATGTTGCGGAAGCTGACCTTGTCGTTCGAACCGTAGCGATTCAGGCTGGTTTCCCATTGATCATCGGTGCCTGGCGTCGTGTAGCGCGAGCGCAGCAGGTAGGTACCCATCAGGCGGCTCGTCAGGCGGCCGTCCAGCAGCTTCATCTTGTGGGTGAAGTCGTAGTCGATACCGCGGTTTTCCACCTTGCCGATGTTAATCGGCAGCAGTTTGATGGCCAGTACGTCGAGGCCCGTCGAGCTGATGTGCTTGGTGGTGAACAGGTTGGCATACTTGGCCGGATTGTTGAAGATCAAGCCTTCCGAGACCGCCGTCACCTGGTCGCGGATTTCCACGTTCCACAGGTCGAACGACATCGACAGGCTGTCGATTGGCTCGAACACGGTACCGATACTCCATTGCTTCGACGTTTCCGGCTTCAGATCAGGATTACCGCCCTGGAAGGCTTCAAATTGCTGGCGTACAACGCCACTGCAGTAGCCGGCCAGCGGGTGGCCGCCCATGCCGTTCGCTGCCGTCAACGGGCATTGGTAGTTACCACCGGTGACGCCCCAGTCTTCCAGCGGGCCGGCGATTTCCTGCATGCTGGCGGCGCGGAAGCCGGTGCCGGCAGCGGCGCGGAACATCAGGCTCTTGGTCGCGGAATACTTGCCGCTGACCTTCCAGGTAGTGGCGTTTTCCTTCTTGCCTATCGTCTTGCCCGTCAACTTGTCATCGATGGCGCCGATCTGGTCATAACGTAGCGAGCCCGTCATTTCCAGTTTCTTCGAAATCGGCAGCATCAGCTCGGCGTATGCGCCCGCGTTGTCGCGTGCGTATTCGCTGTCGACTTGTTGATTGTCAAACAGGATTTGCGCCTGCTTGGCGACGTCTGCCTGTTGCATCTTGAACGAGGTGTTGCGGTAGTCGGCACCCACGCCCAGCATGGCGGTGCCGCCCGGCAGCGAGAACACAGGGCGCGAAGCGCGGCCGTCGATGCCCTTCATTTCTACCGTTTGCGTGTTGTAGGTGCCGCTGAAGCCCGTGCCCAGCAGTGCCTGGCGCATGGCGTCCGGCATGGCGCCCACAGGGTAGGCGAACGGGTCGATATTGCCGGCGTCGATCTGGGCGTTGAACTTGTCAGCCAGCGGGAAGCCGCTGACGTAGTCCTGCGTTTGCTTGTTTTTCGAATACGTCACGGCCGTGTTGATATCCCAGCCGAATGCATTGCCGTCGACACCAGCAACGATATGCGTGGCCTTGGTACCATAGTCGTAGGTGCGGTTGCCCATTTCGGACAGGCGGTATTTGGCGACACCGCTCACGGCATTGGCCAGTTGCGTCGGGGTCAACTGCGAGGCGAGGTACTTGCTGAACAGTGGCGAATTCGGGGAAATGGAGAAATCGGCCGGGTACGGCGCGATGCTGGCCTTGATGCTCGCCTCGGTGTAGGCGAAGTCATAGAAGCCCTGCCAGCCGGTCTTACCCAGCTTGACGGTGCCCGAGCTGAACAGCGAGTCGCGCTTCGATTCCGGATTGATTTCAATGGTCGACGGCGAGTCGAAATAGCAGTTGCCGTCGCCGTAGAAGTCCATATTGCTAGGCGCGCACTTGCCGCCATGGGCCAGCGCATACGGATTGGCCAGGTTGACGCTGTCGACAAACGGTTTTTTGGTTTCTGGATTGATCACCACATTACCGTTCGCATCGGTACGGTTGTAGTTGACGCTGGCATTGCCCGGTGCCGAGCGCGAGGAACCGTTGATGAATTGCAGCGCTTTGCCGGTCTTCGGATCGTTGAAATTGATGATGCCGCTTTTCGCGAAGCTGCGCTGCGATGCTTTCAGCGATTTTTGTTCGTCATGGCTGGCCGACACGAAGATGCTGTAGCCGTCTTCGTCGATGTCGCCGAAGCCCTTGCTGATCGAAATCGAGTTGCTGGCGCCGCCTTTTTCTTCAGGACGCGAGTACTTGGCATTGATTTCCAGCGGCGATGCGCCTTTTTTCAGGATGAAGTTGACCACGCCGGCGATGGCGTCGGCGCCATACAGTGCCGAGGCGCCGTCCGTCAGGACTTCCACGCGCTCGATGGCCGACAGGGGAATCGAGTTCAGGTCGATGGTGGTGCCGGAATTGGACGGCGCCACGCGGCGGCCGTTGAGCAGCACCAGTGTGTAGGCCGCACCGATATCGTGGATCGAGGCCGTGGTGACGCCGCCGCCGCCGCCGCCAACCGAATCGGCGGCCACGGAGAAGCCCTGCATCGCAGGAATTTGCTGGATGAAATCGGTCACCGTGGTGACGCCCGTTTTCTTGATGTCTTTCTGGTTGAATGACTGCACCGGCAGCGACGCTTCGGAAGCGATGCGCTTGATGCTCGAACCCGTGACTTCCACGCGTTGCATGGTGCCATCTGTTGTTTCTTGTGCATACGCGGCGTGCATGCTCAGGGCCATGCCGCCTGCAAACATCAGGCGCAGCGACCGCGATATTACATTTTCTATCATCATCTGAAATTCCTTGTTATTGTGATAAAGGCGGCAATTATTTTGAAATAACTTGTTGCTTACCAAAAATTTATTTGCCTTTTTGAAAATCCACCAATGAAAATTCTGTAAATTTTCACGGCCCCCATCAAAACATTCACGATTCAGATTGTCAATTTCGTGCGGACTTTTTGGATGAAATGCAACATTTTCCTGTTTTTTTCATAATCCTTCAGTAATAAAGTATCGTGAGCCCTTGTCAGATGTGCTCAGATGCGTAAAATAAAACGGCGCACAGCATCGCTGCTGGCGCCGTCTCTGGTGCTGCTGGCAAACGCTGGTTGACGCTGCCCTGTTCATCTCTGTTTCAGCCAATCTCCCTTAAAACGTATAGCTGCCACGCAAGTAGTAGGCGCGCCCGAGCGGGTCCGTGTAGCGCGGGTCATAGCCTTTCTGGAACAGGGTGCCCTGGTTCGAGAACGGCGGTTCCTTGTCCAGCAGGTTTTTCACGCCGGCCGTTAGCAGCAAGCCTTTCCACGCATAGCTGCCCGACACGCCAAGCAGGCTGTAGGACGGCACATCGTGGCGGTATTGCGGATCGACTTGGTTCTGGTCCGTGTAGCCGGACTTGAACGATTGCGATACGGTGGCGCCCCAGTTGCCCATGCGCCAGTTCAACGCCGCCGTATGTTTCCAGCGGAACACGGGATTGTTGTCCGCATAGCGGCCCACGTTGGCAATGAATTCGCCGCCGCGCTCGTTCTGGTAGTCATACTTGTGGGTCCAGGTGCCGTCCACCGACACGCTGAAATCGCCGTAGGCGCCGCGCCCCAGGCGGGCATTCAGGCTGACGTCGATGCCGTCGGTTTTCACTTCGCCGAGGTTGTCGTTCAGGTCGAGAATGGCGAAAGGCGAGCCGTCGGGATTGCGCAGGAACAAGGCCTTGTATTTTTCGTAGTTGCCGTAGATCGATTGCTCGGGCAGGGACGAAATCTTGTTCTTCAGGTGAATGTTCCAGTAATCGATGGCCACCGTCACTTCCTTGACGGGTTCGAGCACCAGGCCGAAAGCGAAGGTGGTGGATTTTTCTGGTTTCAGCTTTTCATTTCCGCCTTGCAGCTTGAATTGTTGCAAGTCGCAATCGCGCAGGGGGTTGGCGCCCGGCTGCGGCACGCCGCCCGGGCACAGGATGGGGTCGTCGTAGGAATCGTTGGTATCGTTCTTCGATGGCGGCGCATTCTTTTCAAACAGGGTGGGAGCGCGGAAGCCCGTGCTGGCCGAACCGCGCAGTACCAGCGCGCTGCTGGCCTGGTAGCGCAGGGCCAGCTTGGGATTGGTGGTGCTGCCCACGTCGCTGTAATGGTCAAAGCGGGCGGCCAGTTGTACTTCCAGGTCCTTGATCAGCGGCAAGTTGACTTCGCCAAAGACGGCCTGGATGGTGCGTGAGCCGCTCTTCGATAGCGAGCCGGACAAGCCGGAACTGGCAGCCTGGCTGGCGATATCGCGGTTGACGTTGAATTCTGCCTTTTCGCGCCGCAGTTCGCCGCCCAGCGCGATGGCCAGCGGGCCGCCGGCCAGCTGCATCAGTTCGCGGCTGCCCTTGATGTCGAAGCCCGTCGTGGTGACTTTGGCGTTCTGCACTTCGCCGCGCAGGGCGGTGCTGTCGAGGTAAGCCTTGCCGGCCGTGTCCTGCATGCCAAAAGGATTCAGGATACCGTTCAGCACGCCGGCGGCAAACGACGCATCCTGCACATAGCCGCCCGTAAATTTCTCGGATGACTTGCTGATCGCATGGCTCAGGCCCGTCTTGTAGTCCCAGCCCGCCAGCTCGCCTTCGAGTGCCAGCACCAGGCGGTCCGCCTTGCCGTCCGAATCGATCTGCCGCTGGCCCGCTTCCACTGGGCGCCAGTTGACGCTCAGCGGCTGGCCGGACAGACCCGGCTGGGCCGGCACGCCGCCCGCATTGCCTGGATAGTATTTGCTGCTAATGGGCAAGATCAAGCCCGTTTGCGGCGGTGGCGCCGTGCGCGCCTTGACCTTGTTTTCCGAATGCAGGTATTCCATGGTGGCCAGGTGCCCGCCGCCCAGCTTGAAGGCGCCCTTGCCGAAGAAGGCCACCTGCTCCTGCGCCGGCAGGTCGTCGATCTGCCGCGTGTAGTCTTGGCGGCAGGTGCCGTTGGCAGCCGCCACGGACAGGGGCGGATTGCAGCCCGTGGCCGCATACGGATTGCCGGCCAGGCCCTTGCCGCCGTTGGCCGCCGCATCGAAGTAGTTGCCGGGGAAGGTGGTGCCGCTGGTGAGCGACAGGCCCCGCTCGGGAATGATGCCGGTCTTGGAGAAATCGCGGTCTTGCGAGGTCAGCACATTTTGCTTGTGGTAATCGACCACGCCGAAAATATTGTAGCCATCGGTGTCGAGCTTGCCGAAGCCCGTCGACAGGTTGATGCGGTGCTCGCCGCCGCCCTTGTGTTCGGGCATGACGACCTCGGCGGTGATGTTGGTGACATTCACTGAGCGCTTGGTGATGAAGTTGATGACGCCGCCGATGGCGTCCGTGCCATAGATAGCCGAGGCGCCGTCGCGCAGCACTTCGACGCGCTCCAGCGCGGCGATGGGGATGATGTTCAGGTCGACGCTGGCGCCGTCATACGGATGGTTGGCGATGCGCCGGCCATTGAGCAGCACCAGGGTCTTGTCGCCACCCAGGCCGCGCAAGTCGGCGCTGGCCTGGCCGCCCGTGGGCAAGCCGCTGGTATTGCCGCCGACGGCATTGCCGCTGCCCATGCTGGAGGAATTCGAGGGTATCTTGCTCAGCACTTCCTGGGCCGTGGTCAGGCCCTGTTTGGCAAAATCCTCGGCCTTGAAGATGGACAGCGGCGTGGCCGTTTCCGAGACGAGGCGCTTGATGGAGGAACCGGTGACTTCGACGCGTTGCATGCTGCTCGTGCCGCTGACTTCTTGCGCCATCACTTGCTGGCTGAGCAGGCTGGCGGCGAGCCCGCTGGCGCAGATCAAACGGATGGAACTGGACAAGCGTGTTTCTCTGATCATGTTCAAGACTCCTGGAAAAGCGGTTGGCTAAAAGGGCAAGAACGGCCGCGCCGGTTGGCGCACCGAGAACATTAAAAAGTATTTATATCTTTTCAACCGATCCACTGTAATAAGCTGCAAAAGTCCTTGTCAATATGGCACACAGGTTTGTGTGCCTAAACAACGCAGTGCATCAGTGGTACTGATTTAGAACAAAGAAGGTGTATTTTGTGCAGCATTTTTGACAGGGCTGCCATCGCCCTCGGGCGTAAAATAAAAAACGCCCGCTGCAGTGCAACGGGCGTTGGTGTGGCTGGCATGGCGATAGTGACTTGTGCCTGCCGGATGCGCAGGTTGCGCTTGGCAGCCTGCGCTGGGATTTAGAAGAACTTGTAGCTGGCGCCCAGTTTGAAGTAGCGGCCGATGGCGCCGCTGGCATCCATCGGGTTGTAGCTCATGCCGCCGTAGGTCAGCGGGTCGAGCGGGGCGATCTTGTCGGTCACGTTGTTGATCGAGGCAAACAGTTGCAGCTGTTTGTTAACATTCCAACGGCTCGACAGGTCGAGCGTGGTGAACGAGGCCAGCTTGCAACCGTTCGGCGCCGGCGTGCCGTTGGCCAGTTTGGAGGCGCAAGGCTTGCCTTCAAAGAGGATGTTCTTCATGTCCGAACGGTAGTTCAGCACGCCGCTGACGTTCCAGTTGCCCAGGTCCCACGAGCCGGTGAGATTGATCTTGTCCTTCGGCGTGCCGGCGCAGTTGGAGGTATCGCAATTGCCATGCGTGCCAGCGAACTGGTAGCGCACGGTGGCCGACTCGGCCCGCACCCACGAGGCGATGTGGGTCCAGGTCAGGCCGAACGTGGCGCGGCCGTAATCGCCCAGGCGCACGCGCTGCTTGACGTCCAGGTCGATACCCTTGATCTCCGTAAAGCTGGAGTTGCGGTACGGTGCCTTGGTGATCAACAAGGTGCCCGTGTTCGGCGTGACGACGCCGTTGATGGTCAGGTTGTTGTCGGCGCGGATGGCGGTCGGCAGGGCGGCCGCCTCGTTGTACGGCAGCGGGTTGATCTCGTTTTCACGCTTGATCTTCCAGCCATCGAGAGACAGGCTGGTATCGTTGAACGGATCCCATACCAGGCCCAAGGTGTAGCCCTTGGATTTTTCCGGCTTCAGGCTAGGGTCGCCAATCTTGACGGCCGCCACTTGCAGTTCGCAGTCGCTGGCATTGGCGCCCGGCAGGCGGGTGCCGCCCGGGCAGCGCACGGGATCGCTCACGGTCGAGGTGCCCGTCGATTGCGAATTGGCGTTGCTTTCGGCCGGGCCCGGTGCGCGGAAGCCTTCCGAATACGTGCCACGCACGGCGAAGGTTTTCAGTGGCGTCCACTTGGCGCCCAGTTTTGGCGTGGTCGACGAGAAACGGTCGTATTTGTCGTAACGCAAGGCACCCGACAGTTCCACCGTTTTGAAGACAGGTGCCAGCACTTCCATGAATACGGCCGAGACCTTGCTGTCGCCCTTGGCGGCGACATAGCTGGAGTTGATGGAACCGTTTTCCGTGCCCGACAACGATGGGTTGTCGAGCTTGTCGCGGCGGTGTTCTGCCCCCACGGCCAGGCCCATGGCGCCACCAGGCAGCTGCATCAGTTCGCGCGAGGCCTTGAAGTCGATGATGTCGAGCTTGGTTGTGGAGTCGGAGGTGGCGTTGGTCACCATGGCAGCATACAACGAGGCGGGATTCTTGCCCGCCTGC
The DNA here is from genome assembly GCF_051380935.1 of Janthinobacterium algoris. Taxonomy (NCBI): domain Bacteria; kingdom Pseudomonadati; phylum Pseudomonadota; class Betaproteobacteria; order Burkholderiales; family Oxalobacteraceae; genus Janthinobacterium; species Janthinobacterium algoris. Next base: position 27,564 of record NZ_JBNYXZ010000011.1, read on the forward strand.
GCACCGATGTAGTAGGGGAAATACTTGCTGCTCGGACTGGAATCGCCCAGGGCAGCCTTGACGACGGCCATGTTCAGCATGTTGCTGTAATCGAGGTGCAGCTTCGATTCCGAATGGGTATAGCCGGCATCGTAGTCCCAACCCATGGCGTTGCCCTTGACACCGAGCACGATGCGGTTGAACTCATTGTTGGCCTGGCGCGTGCTGGCGCCGACGTCGAAAGCCTGGTAGCGCACGCGCACCGGCACGCCGTACGGATTTTGCGGATGGTTGGCGGCCAGCACAATGGTGGTGCCGGCGCCGGAGCCGTAGTTGACGACGCCAGTCGGGCTGGTGGCATTCGGCGGGAAGGCGATGGTCGGCGTGACCGATGGCGGTATCAGGGTGAAGGCCGTATCGCGCTTCGAGTAGCCCGCTTCCGCGTACACCTGAGTGTCAGCATTGACTTGCCAGGTGCCGCGCGTGTACAGGTTGACCGATTCGATCTTCGGCTGCATCGAGCGGAACTGGTCGTGGTGCCACAGGCAGCCACCCTTCGGATCTTGCGGCGAAGACACGGACAAGGTAGAGCAGCCGGGCAGGGAGACATAGTTGTTGGTGACAGGGTCGCGGATCAGGCCTGCTGGCGAGGCATTCGCATCGTTGTTGCCGTTGATGTAGCCACCGGCGAACTGGGTGTTGATCGCATAGCCATACGGACGCAGGTCAGCCTTGCCTATCCATTTGCGGCCGGCCCGCTCATTGTTCATCAGCATGTCTGATTTGCTGTACTCGGCATTGACGACGAAGTTGAATTTATCCGTGTCCAGGTTGCCCTTGCCAAAGGTTAGCGAGGCGCGGTGCTGCTTGGCGTCGCTGTCGCCGGAGATGCCCGTGTCGCCCTTCAGGGTCAGTCCTTCGAAATCCTTGCGCAAGATGATGTTGACGACGCCGGCGATGGCGTCCGCGCCATACGTGGAAGAGGCGCCATCCTTGAGAATTTCGATGCGCTCGACGATCTGCATCGGCACGGTGGAGAGATCGGTAAAGCTCTTCTGGCCGTCATCGGCGCGCGCGAACGGGGCCATACGGCGGCCATTGAGCAAGACCAGGGTCGAGGTGGCGCCCAGGCCGCGCAGTGAGATGGCCGTAGAGCCGGCGGCAAAACCATTGCCGAAGCCCGTCGGCAGCGAGCCGGCGCCATCGGCGGTGAGGGTTTGCAGGTATTCGGCGACGGTGGCCTTGCCCGATTTCATCAAGTCGTCGCGGGTGATGACCTGTACCGGCGATGCGGTCTCGGCCGTGGCCCGTTTGATGCTCGAGCCTGTAATTTCCACACGTTGTACATTGGCATCTTGCGCCATTGCCGGCGCAGCCATCATGCCAAGGCTGAGCGCTGCTACGCTACCCGAAAAGATCAGGCGTACGGAGCGGGACATCACTGTTTCCATCATCATTCTCAAAACTCCGAAAGTAAGTTCGGCTGGCCGGTTTGCGACACAACCTCGCTAGTCTAAAAAAGATTGCTGCGTCGGCAATCGCTGTGGGATGAACGGCATACTGTGCGTTGCCGTGCTTGATAAGACCACTTGCCGAGAAACCTTGTCAACGCGCAAATGTGACATTTCGGGATGGAAACAACAGTGTTTTTGATAATGTTCGAATATTTCAATATTGGCAATTATTTAAATATTGCGGTGCGCTAAGCGTTTTCCGCTCGACAATAAAAAGTGCGCTCATTCACGGATGTAAGGGTTTCTACTAATGCGCTTTTGCGCCGCATTGTCCAGGCGATGTTGCGGTGCGGAAGATTTCTCCCGTGACGCGGCTGGTTGTTGCCGCGCACGCCAGAAGTACCGCAGCTTTTCGCCCGGCATGCAAAATATGCGTTATCGTTACGCGTTTTCCAGCTCGTCAAACCACCGACGCGGCTGGCTGCTAACAAGGCATAGATCTTGCGAGGATGGACTGGTTTTGGCGGTGGAATCCTGTATCCCAGGGGGAAACCAGTACAAGCGCACCAATACGGTGCGACAGATAATCGAGATGAAGGGTATTACATGAAGTCACCATGGATGCGGCGCGTGGCGCTGCTCGCCTGTCTGGCCACCCTGCCGCTGGCGGCCACTGCCGTTGCTGCGGATGCAGCCCCTGCGGCCGCGCCGGTGAAAACCTTGCGCTATATCTTGCCGGCCGCCGAGACGGGTTTCGATCCGGCTACCTCGCGCGACCTGTATTCGAACCACATCACGCAGGCCGTCTTCGACACGCTGTACACCTATGATTACCTGGCGCGCCCCGTCAAGGTGGTGCCCGGAGCTGCGGCCGCCATGCCGGAAGTGTCGGCCGACGGCAAGACCTACACCATCCGCCTGAAAAAAGGCATACTGTTTACGCCCGATGCCGCGTTCGGCGGCAAGCGCCGCGAACTGACGATGGCCGATTACGTCTATTCGTGGAAGCGCTTGTTCGACCCACGCCTGGCTTCGCCGCACAATTGGCTGTTCGAAGGCAAGGTGGTCGGGCTGGACGACCTGGCGAAGGAAGCGGCCAAGTCGAACAAGCTCGATTTCAACAAGAAGGTGGCCGGTCTGGAAATCCTCGACCCGTACACCTTGCGCATCACGTTGACCAAGACCGATTTCAATTTCCCCATGATCCTTGCCTACGTGCCGACGGCCGCCGTGGCGCGCGAAGTGGTGGACAAATACGGCGATGTGAAGGGCGAAGTGGGCTCGAATCCCATCGGCACCGGCTATTACACCTTGGGGGAATGGACGCGCGGCAACCGCATCGTCCTGAATCGCAACCCGCAGCATTTACCGGAAACGTGGAATTTCATGGCCGGCGACGACCCGGACGACCAGCGCATCGTGCGCCAGATGCAGGGTAAACGCATTCCCGCCATCGACCGCATCGAAATTTCCGTGATGATCGAAGATCAGTCGCGCTGGCTGTCTTTCCAGAGCGGCGGCACGGATGTGTTCTGGCTCGACGGCCCACTGGCGCCGAAGGCATTGCTGAACGGCAAGCTGCGTCCCGAGCTGGCGGAGAAGGGCGTGCAACTGTCGCGCCTGCTGGACCCGGAAATCAGCTATTACTACTGGAATATGGAAGATCCCACCCTGGGCGGCTTCAGCAAGGAAAAGATTGCCCTGCGCCGCGCGATTGCCATGGCGCACAATATCGATGAAGAAATCCGCATCATCTGGAATGGCCAGGCCAAGCGCCTCGACTATCCGATACCGCCGGGCGTGGTCGGCTACGACCCGCACTACAAGAGCCTGCTGCAATACGATCCTGTGCTGGCCAATAAACTGCTGGATAAATTCGGCTACAAGAAGGGCGCCGATGGCTGGCGTACCCTGCCTGACGGCAAGCCGCTACTGATCCGCTACGCTTCGCGCAACGAAGCGAACGGCGTGCTGCAAGCGGAAATGTGGCGCAAGACGTACAACTCGCTGGGCATCCGCATGGAAAACGACCGCATGATTTTTTCCGATATTTTAAAAACGGAAAAGCAGTGCAAGATGCAGACGCGCACGGCGCCGTGGCTGGCCGACTATCCGGACGGCGACAACTTCATGCAGCTGTTCTACGGCCCGAACACGCACCAGAACAACAATGGCTGCTACCAGGATCCCGAGTACGATAAATGGTACGCGGCCAGCCAGGCCATGCCGGCCAGCCCCGAGCGCGATGAGCTGTTCCACAAGATGGCGCGCCGCCTGGAAGTCAATGCGGGCGCCCTGATCGGCTATGCGCGCTACCGCAACATGCTGGCGCAAAAGTCGGTGCAAGGCTACAAGAAGCACCCGATCCTGTTCCAGGAATGGGCGTACATGGATATCGACAGCACCGGCACGCCAGTGGCGCCTGCTGCTGACTCGGCTAAGAAATAAGCGCAGCGCTTATAACAACATATACAACAAGGAATCATTATGTTTGCTTATATCCTGCGCCGCTTGTGGCAGATGCTGCCCACCATGCTGGGTGTCGTCCTGTTGGTGTTTATCCTGTTCAACTGGGTGGGCGGCGATCCCGCCTACATCCTGGCCGGCAAGATGTCGAGTGCGGAAAGCATTGCCAACATCCGCCGCCAGCTCGGTGTCGACCAGCCGTACTACGTGCAACTGTGGATCTTCATCAAGCAGATCGTCACCTTTGACTTCGGCCAGAGCTGGGCGACGGGGGAATCCGTGTCGCACATCATCACTTCGCGCCTGGGGCCGTCGATGATGGTGCTGATCCCGCTGACCGTGCTGGAAACGTTTTTTGGCGTAGCGCTGGCGCTGGCCATCGCCTTCGTGCGAGGCTCGCTGACGGACCGCGCCGTCATGATCGCCTGCACGGTGGGCATGTCGATTTCCATCCTCGTCTACATCATCGTCTTCCAGTATGGCTTTGCCTACAAGCTGGGCCTGTTCCCCGTGCAAGGCTGGGGCGACAGCTTCTGGGAAAACCTGCTGCGCTATTCGACCCTGCCGATTTTGATCGGCCTGGCCGTGTCGATCGCACCGACCCTGCGCCTGTTCCGCACCTTCGTGCTGGACGAGGCGAACCAGGATTACGTGCGCACCGCGCGCGCCAAGGGCTTGAAGGAAGGCCGCATCATGTGGGTGCACGTGCTGCGCAACGCCGGCATTCCCATCATTACCTATGTGATGTCGAACTTGCCGGCCCTGCTGATCGGCGCTTTCCTGCTGGAACGCTTTTTCGGCATCCCCGGCATCGGGCGCGAAGTGATTCTGGCCGTCGAGCGCAGCGATTTTCCGGTGATCAAGGCGATCACCGTGTATGTCGCCGCCGCCACCATGCTCTTCAACCTGCTCACCGACCTGTTGTACCAGGCGGTCGATCCTCGCGTTCAACTGAAGTAGAAAGAGACGATGTCGAAACCTCATACATCGCCCGGCCTGTGGGCCCTGGCGTGGCGCCGTTTGCGCGGCGACAAGATTGCAATGGTATCGCTGGCCATAGTCGGCGCGTTTTTCCTGCTGGTGCTGGCGTCCGCCAGCGGCCTGGTGGCCTTGAACTGGGAAGATGAAGTGGCCGTCAGCTATGCGCCGCCCACGTTTGTGGGCGCCGACAAGGACGCGTCCGCGTCCGGTGATGGCGCGATTCCCTTGCCGGACGAGCGCAGCGCGCCCACACATGTCAACGTGCTGGACCCGCTGGCCGACGATATCGCCGAACTGCGCGCCCAGATGGGCAGCAATCCTTCTGCCGGCGTGGAAATGTACGGCGTCACCGACCCGCTGGCCGACGACTTGACGGCCTTGCGCTCCGGCATGGGCAAGGCCAGGAAACTCGTCACGCACAAGGCGGCAACGCTACCGTTCGGCGCCGACAAGTGGGGTCATGACATCGTCCAGAAAACCATCAAGGGCGGCGAAACGTCGATCGTGGTTGGCCTGGTGGCAGCCTTGCTGGCCGTGGTGCTGGGCACGCTGTTTGGCGCCGTGTCCGGCTACTTCGGCGGCATCGTCGATGACTTTTTCAACTGGTTCTACAGTATTTTCACGTCGATTCCATCGATCCTGATGATCTTGACGGTGGCGGCCGTGCTGCAGCAAAAGGGCGTGCTGACCATCGTGCTGATCCTGGGGCTGACTGGCTGGACGGGGCCATACCGCTTGATCCGCGCCGAGTACATCAAGCACAAGGCGCGCGAATACGTGATGGCGGCCGACGCCATCGGCGCCTCGCACTGGCGCAAGATGTTTTCGCACATCTTCCCGAATGTGAGCCACGTGGCTTTGGTGCAAATGTCCATCCTTGTGGTGGGCTTTATCAAGGCCGAAGTGATTTTGAGTTTCCTCGGCTTTGGCGTGCCGGTGGGCACCGTTTCGTGGGGCAGCATGCTCAACGAGGCACAAAATGAACTGATCCTGGGCAAATGGTGGCAGCTGACGGCCGCCGCCACGGCGATGGCCGTGCTGGTGACGGCGTTCTCGCTGTTTACCGATGCCTTGCGCGATGCGCTCGACCCCAAAGTGAAATAGGAGTTGCTCATGGACCAGAATAACCTGTTGGAAGTGCGCGATCTGCGCGTCACCTTCCGCCTGGACAAGAAGACCACGTTCGAAGCCGTCAAGGGCATCTCGTTCAACGTGCCGCGCAACAGCACCGTCGCGCTGGTGGGTGAGTCGGGCAGCGGCAAGTCCGTCAGCTCGCTGGCCGTGATGGGCTTGTTGCCGCCGGATAACACCATCATAGCCCCCGGATCGAGCATCCACTTCGGCGGGCGCGACTTGCTCCAATTGTCGATTGCCGAGCGGCGCACCATCTGCGGCAAGGATATCTCGATGATCTTCCAGGAGCCGATGTCGTCGCTGAACCCCGTGTTTACGGTCGGATTCCAGATCGCCGAAGTGTTGCGCCAGCACATGGGCATGAACCGCAAGCAGGCGCGGGCGCGCACCTTGGCGCTGCTTGAGGAAGTGGGCATTCCCGATCCCGCCACCAAGATCGACGCTTACCCGAGCCAGATGTCGGGCGGCCAGCAGCAGCGCGTGATGATCGCCATGGCGATTGCCTGCGAACCGAAACTGCTGATCGCCGACGAGCCGACGACGGCGCTGGACGTGACGATTCAAAAGCAGATCATGGACTTGATCGCGGCGCTGCAAAAGAAACATCAAATGTCCGTGCTGTTCATTACCCACGACCTGGGCCTGGTGGGTGAAATTGCCGACCAGGTGATCGTCATGCGCCATGGCGAAGTGCGCGAGACGGGGGAAGTGCGCCAGGTGTTTGAAGCGCCGACCGACGCTTATACCAAAGCCCTGCTGCATTGCCGCCCGTCGCTGGACGAGCGCCCGTGGCGCCTGCCCGTCATTGCCGACTATCTGGAAGGCAAGGCCGGCCCCGGCGTGGAAGTGAAACAGCGCACGCGCGGCTACACGCCGGGCGATGAACCCGTGCTGGTGGTGAATAATCTGAGCAAGAGCTTTTATACGCGTGTAGGCCTGTTCGGCAAGCGCGAATTCCAGGCCGTCAAGGATGTGTCATTTACCCTGCCGCGCGGCAAGACCCTGGGCGTGGTGGGCGAATCCGGTTCCGGCAAGACGACGGTGGGCTTGACCCTGCTGCGCCTGCACCAGGCCACGGGCGGCACGGCCATGTTCCACGGCAAGGACCTGATTGCCATGCCGAACAAAGAGTATTTGCCGTATAAGCGCCGCATCCAGATCATCTTCCAGAATCCGTATGCCTCCTTGAATCCCCGCTTTACGGTGGGGCAGATTTTGCTCGAACCGATGCGCATCCACAAGATCGGCGCGAACGACCAGGAACGCATCGCCAAGGCCTACTGGCTGCTCGACAAAGTCGGCTTGCCGGAGCAGGCTTTTCATCGCTACCCGCACGAGTTCTCCGGCGGTCAACGCCAGCGCATTGCGATTGCCCGCTGCCTCACCATGCAGCCGGAAATCCTCGTGTGCGACGAATCCGTGTCGGCGCTCGATGTGTCGGTGCAGGCGCAGGTGCTCAATTTGTTGCAGGACTTGCAGGATGAATTCGGCTTGTCCTACATCTTCATCTCGCACGATTTGTCCGTCGTCAAATACATCGCCGACCAGGTGATGGTGATGCACAAGGGGCAAGTGGTGGAACTGGCCGATTCGGATGAGCTGTACCGCAATCCTGTGCATCCATACACGCGCACCTTGTTGAGCGCTATCCCGAAAGGCGTCCAGGCTTAAATTCGCTTTTACGGTAAGATAGCGCCCATGCCCAACCTCATTTACCTGCTCGAACATTACGGTGTCCTGATTGTCTTTGGCATCGTACTGGTGGAGCAGCTCGGCCTGCCGATTCCCGCCTTCCCCATCCTTGTGGTGGCGGGGGCGCTGGTGGTCGACGGCGACATGAATGGGGGGCTGGTGCTGGCCGCCGCGCTGGGCGCCTGCCTGATCAGCGACTTCACGTGGTTCCGCGCGGGCCGGCATTTCGGCAAGCGCATCCTGCGGCTGCTGTGCCGCATCTCGCTGTCGCCCGATTACTGCGTCAGTCAGACGGAAGATAAATTCAAGCGCTGGGGGCCGAAAGCCCTGATCGTCTCCAAGTTCGTGCCAGGATTTAACACGGTGGCCGCACCGATGTCCGGCGCGCTGGGCACCCCACCGAGCTTGTTCTTCCTATATGCGGGCCTGGGTGCCTTGCTGTGGAGCGGCACCGGCATCGTGGTCGGCGTGATCTTTCACGCCAGCGTGCAGCAGGTGCTCGACTTGCTCAGCACCATGGGCAGCACCGCCTTGCTGATGCTGGCCACCTTGCTGGGCTTGTTCCTGCTGTACAAATTCCTTGAACGCCGGCGTTTCCGCCAGGCCTTGCAGATCGAGCGCATCGGCATCGATGAATTGCTGGACCTGATCGAACAGGGCGAGGAGCCGCTGATGGTCGACGCGCGCAGCGCCACGGCGCAGTCTTTGGAACCGGCCGTGCCGGGCGCCTTGTTCTTCAATGGCAAGGAACCGGTGCCGGCCATGATCGCCATGGACAAGGACCGCCACATCATCGTGTATTGCAGCTGCCCCAACGACGTGACTGCCGCGCAAGTGGCCAAGCTGCTGCACCAGCACGGCTTTCACCGCGCCAAGCCCCTGCATGGCGGCCTCGATGCGTGGAATGCCGCCTACCGCTCCGACCTGCCGGCGCCCGCCAGCCTATTGGGCGAAGGCTTGCCGTCTTGATCACCGTTGCATGCTGCGCGCCAAGCTGGCAGTAAAAGCCCGCAGTAAAAACCGGTAGTAATAATACGAAAACATCATTGCCGGGCTGCCGGGAAGGCAGCGCCACACCTGCGCCGCTGCATACAAAGCGACTTTGCGCAAACTCCGGCATACTCTGTTTTCAAGGTGATTCCTGCTGCTGTGCAGCATGCTTTTCTTGTTACTGATGAGTGCAAGTGCTTACTATAAATCATTGTTTCTATGCAATTTTGATGCTGCCTGTTGCATTTGGAGTGGAACTACCAATAAAGGCTTGTTTTGATGTACTTAAACTACAAACTTTGCTTGCCTCCGGGCGCATTCATCCTTTAAGCTTGGCGTCCCATGCGTCCCACTTCATCATTTAAAATCATGAGCGCTTCGTCTTCTCCCGTACTGCCGACTTCCGCCTTTGCCGATGGACCGCGCCTGCTGGCCGACGTGGGCGGCACCAATGCCCGTTTCGCCCTGGAAGTGGCCGCCGGCCACATCACCCTGGTGGAAGTGCTGCCCTGTGCCGATTACCCGAGCCTGTCCGCCGCCTTGCAAGCCTACCTGGCTCTGCCGCACATCGCTGCCGCTGGCGGGCAAGCCGTGCGCCATGCCATGATTGCCATCGCCAATCCCGTCGACGGCGATTTCCTCAGCATGACGAACCATCACTGGTCGTTCTCGATCCGCGCCATGCGTGAAGAGTGCGGTTTCACGACACTGGATGTGGTCAACGATTTCACGGCCCTGGCGCGCGCCTTGCCGCAGCTGTCCGCTGAGCAAAAGCACCAGGTGGGCGCGGGCACGGCCCGTCCCAACACGGCCATCGGCCTGATCGGCGCCGGCACGGGCCTGGGTGTATCGGGCCTGATTCCGTCGCACGGCGGCTGGATCGCCCTGCAAAGCGAAGGCGGCCACGTCAGCTTTGCCCCGTTCAATGAAGTGGAAGTAAGTATTCTGCAATTTGCCTGGCGCGAATATGAGCACGTCTCGGCCGAACGCCTGATTTCCGGCGATGGCCTGGAACTGATCTACCGCGCCCTGGCCGACCGCGCAGGCGTGCCGGCCGAAGACTTGCCGGCAGCGGAAATCACGCGCCGCGCGCTGGCCGGCGAATCCCAGCTGTGCGACGACGTCATCGAAGCGTTCTGCTGCATGCTCGGCACGGTGGCGGGCAATGTCGCCGTCACCCTGGGCGCGCTCGGCGGTATATATATCGGCGGCGGCATCGTGCCACGTCTGGGGCCGCGCTTCGACCGCTCCGGTTTCCGCGCCCGCTTCGAACGCAAGGGGCGCTTTGCCAATTATGTGTCGCAAGTGCCGACTTTTGTCATCACGGCGCAGTACCCAGCTTTCCTGGGCGCATCGGCCATTCTCTCGGAGAAACTCGCCTCCCTGTGATGCGCGGGGTGCGGGCGATATGTCGCGCCAGGGCCGGGTAAAACGCGTGTTTTGCCCGGTTTTGCGCTTTTCCGCTTTTTATCAGGTACAATTGACATCGTTGGATGAAACAACGACTGTTGCTCTCCTGTCTGGCTGCTTAGTCGCCACGGGAAAAGTAGCTGCTGCAGAGTTCGTTTCATTGCTGGTTATTTAAGGCCAGCGCCATGGATGGCAGGACTTTCACTGCATCCGCTTCAATCCCGCTTTGCGCGCATCGGCCAAGGCGTCGGAAAAACAGCCTCAATTAGTAACCCAGCACGGCGTCATCATCGATGTCTGCCATCTGTTACGTTGAAATGAACGTTTTTGTTTTCTTTCTCTGCATACGAATTGCAACACACATCCGCACAGAATTGCTATGAATACAATTGAGGCTAAAAAAGTCCTCGAAACCGCGTTGCTGTGCGCTCGTGAGTCGTTGACGATCCACAGCCTGAAAAAGCTGTTCGTTGATGCGGACGAGAACGGTCGCGTGCGTGGTGTCGGCGTCGGTGCCGACACGATCAAGCAATTGTTGGAAGAGTTGCGGCAGGATTGGGAAGGGCGTGGCATCGAGATCGTCAGTCTGGCTTCGGGCTGGCGCTTTCAAAGCCGCCCGGAAATGAAGATGTATCTTGATCGCATGACGCCCGAGCGGCCGCCCAAGTATTCGCGGGCGACCCTGGAAACCCTGGCCATCATCGCCTACCGCCAGCCGGTGACGCGCGGCGATATCGAGGAGATTCGCGGCGTTGCTGTCAATTCGCAGACGATCAAGATGCTGGAAGACCGTGGCTGGGTCGATGCCATCGGCTACCGCGACGTGGTGGGACGGCCGGCCTTGCTGGCCACCACCAAGCAGTTTTTGGATGACCTGGGTTTGCATTCGCTGTCCCAGTTGCCGCCTTTGCAGCAAATCAGTGAAATGCAGGGCAATGGGCTCGAAGCCCTGGAAGCGGCCCTGCAGGAAAATTTTGACAAGGCAAGCAATGAGCTTGCCCCCCAGCTTGGTGCAGGTAGCAATACGGCTGTGACAGATGTGACAGCAAGCCTTGATGCCGGCCCCGATGCTTCGCCCATGGACGAAGCCTACACTCACGACCCTGCGCCAGAACTAACGGTTGACGCTGCGCCAGGTCAGCACAGCCACGAAACGAAGAATGAATAATCCGAACACACCCGAGACAGTAACCGCCAGCGACGAAGCCATCGTTGCCAAGCCCAAGCGCCGCACCAAGGCCCAGATCGAAGCCGACGCAGTGGCTGCAACGGCTGCCGCTGCCGGCGACAGCGTCGCTGCCAAGCCGAAGCGCCGCACGAAAGCCGACGTGGCCGCCGACTCAGTTGCTGCATCTTCCGTCGCTGTCGCCGCCGGCGATTCTGCTGCAGAAGCTGCGCCTGTCGTCAAGAAAACCCGCGCCAAGCCAGCCCTGAAGGCCGTGGCCGACGCTGCGGAAGCGGCTGCCGAGGCGGTTGCTGAAGTTGTCAGCACCTCGGCACCGCGTCCGCCGCGTGCCCGCGCCGCCGCCAAGGCCGCTGCCGCCGTCGCTGAAGCGGCGCCGGAAGTCGTCGCTGACAAGCTTGCCGAAGCACGCCCGACCCGCGGTCCGCGCCAGATGCGTGGCGTGCAAGCGGAACGCGCGCTGCGCCAGCCGCCGCGCGCCGAAGCGCCACAGGCTGCTGAAGCAGTTGCAACAGCGCCTGCCGCAGAGCAAGCTGCCGCGCCTGTCGCCGATGTGTTCGATGCCGACGGCAACCTCGTTTCCGGCCCGCGCTTGCCGCGCGGTCCGCGCAACGACGTGCCGGGCGCTGGCAAAAATGCCGGCAAGAGCCGCAAAAAGGGCAAGGGCCGCCAGGCTGCGCCCGGTAAGCTCAGCGATGCTGACGCCGTGTTCTCGTTTGTTACCTCCGACGCGTTCGACAGCGAAGAAGGCGGCACGGGCCGCGTGCAAAAAGTGGCGGTGCGCCGCGACCTGACGTCCGACGACGACGCGCCGAAGCTGCACAAGGTGCTGGCCGAAGCCGGTCTCGGTTCGCGCCGCGACATGGAAGACCTGATCATGTCGGGCCGCGTGTCCGTGAATGGCGAGCCAGCCCACATCGGCCAGCGCATCCTGCCGACCGACCACGTGCGCATCAATGGCAAGTTGATCCAGCGCCGCGTCAGCAAGAAGCCTCCACGCGTGCTGGTGTATCACAAGCCGGCCGGCGAAATCGTCAGCCATAATGACCCTGACGGCCGTCCATCCGTATTTGACCGCTTGCCGACCATGAAGGCAGGCAAGTGGCTGGCCGTTGGCCGTCTCGACTTCAACACCGAAGGCTTGCTGCTGTTTACCACGTCCGGTGATCTGGCCAACCGCCTGATGCACCCACGCTATGGCATTGACCGCGAGTACGCCGTGCGTACCCTGGGCGAGCTGGAAGAGGGCATGCGCCAGAAGCTGCTGGCCGGCGTCGAGCTGGAAGACGGCCTGGCACAGTTCTCGAAGATCGCCGATGGCGGCGGCGAAGGCATCAACAAGTGGTACCGCGTGGTGATCGGCGAAGGCCGCAACCGCGAAGTGCGTCGCATGTTTGAAGCCATCGGCCTGACCGTCTCGCGCCTGATCCGTACCCGCTACGGCGCCATGACCCTGCCGAGCGGCCTGAAACGCGGCCGCTGGGAAGAGATGGATGAAAACACCGTGCGCGACCTGCTGACGGCCTACGGCATCGAAAAGAAAATGCCGGCATCGGGCGACCCCCGTGCCGCTGGTGCCGCCAAGGGCCGCGAAGCGCGCAAGGCCAGCCGCGATGACGAGCCGAACGGTAACCGCATCGATGTGAGCAACCGCAACGCCGATCCGTTCCCCGTCGCGCCGCGTCGTGGTCAGCCGCAGGGCCAGTTTGCCCGTCCGCAAGGCCAGGGTCGTCCAGGCGGCGCCGGTCGTCCAGGCGAAGCGCGTGGTCCGGGTCGTGGTCAGCCGCAAGGTCCGTTCCAGGGTGGTCAGCCACGCTCGTCGGCATCGTTCGAAGGTGCGCCGCAAGGCCAGGGCCGTCCGCCGCGTGCGGCAGGTCAGGGACAGGGGCAGGGGCAGGGGCGTCCGGCCGGTGCTGAAGGCCGCGCGCCGCAGCGTGGTCCGCGCCAGCCCGATCCGCTGCAAACGACCTTCGGCTTCGCCAACACGGGGCCGCGCCGCAATGCGGGCGGTGCCGGTGGGCAAGCGCGTTCCGGTGGCCAGCCGCGTGGCGGCATGGACCGTGGCGGCATGGATGGTATGCCGCGCCGCCGCAGCAAAGGTTAATTCAGGGAATTTCTTCTTGCGCGCCCGATAACCTGCTGCGGGCGCGTGCTCTTGTAACTGTTGTAAGCCGGGCCGCTCCTTGTGTGCGGCATTGCGGCGAAGTTAATAAGAGGTTATAATCTGCAGCCTAATAAAAGTTCTCCGCAGGGTTGTTTGGTGGAGAGTGCTTATCTGGTTGGGGAAATACAAGAAGATGGGCAGATGCCCATTTTTTTTTTGTTGAACCGTTTGTCATGGCTCCGCAAGGGGCCATATATGACTTGAATGCGTGTTTTTGCATGTTGTCGGCGCTCAATGCGGCGCCGTCATGCTGAAAACGGGCCTTATTTCTGGAGAATTTCTTGCAGCAGTTGGGATTAATTGAAAAGACAGTTACAGGTCTGGGCTATGAGCTCGTTGATGTCGAACGTGCCGAGCGCGGACTGCTGCGCGTCTTTATTGATTTCAGCGCCGCCGATGCCGCTGAAAAAGGTCCGATCACCGTCGAAGACTGTGCCGCGGTGAGTCACCAGTTATCGCATGTGTTGACGGTAGAGAACGTTCCTTACGAGCGTCTCGAGATTTCTTCCCCGGGTCTGGATCGTCCGGTGCGCAAGCTGGAAGACTTTGTCCGTTTCGCAGGCCAGGAAATCATCGTCAAGCTGACTGTGGCGATGCCGGGTACGAACAACCGGAAATCGTTCCAGGGGATCTTGCAAGAACCCGTGGGCGATAAATTGTCGTTGGAATTTGAAGGTAAGGATGGTCCGGCGATGTTGGAGTTTACGCTCGCCGATGTGGATAAGGCACGCTTGGTGCCGCAGGTGGTTTTTAAGGGACGCAAAGCATGAGCCGCGAAGTTTTATTATTGGTTGACGCGCTGGCGCGCGAAAAAAACGTCGATAAAGATGTCGTCTTCGGCGCCCTCGAATTCGCGTTGGCGCAAGCCACGAAGAAACGGTATGAGGGTGAGGTAGACATCCGCGTTTCGATCGACCGCGAAACGGGCGAATTCGAATCGTTCCGCCGCTGGCACGTGGTGCCCGATGAAGCGGGCCTGCAATTGCCGGATCAGGAGATCCTGCATTTCGAGGCAAAAGAACAGATTCCCGATATCGAAGTCGATGACCACATCGAAGAGCCGATCGAATCCGTTGAATTCGGCCGCCGTTTCGCCCAGGATACCAAACAGGTTGTCCTGCAGCGCGTGCGTGATGCCGAACGTGAACAGATCCTGGTCGACTTCCTGGAACGCGGCGATTCGCTCGTCACCGGTACTATCAAGCGCATGGAACGTGGCGATGCCATCGTCGAATCGGGCAAGATCGAAGCGCGTCTGCCACGCGACCAGATGATCCCGAAAGAGAATCTGCGTATCGGCGACCGTGTCCGTGCATACATCTTGCGCATCGACCGCAACATGCGCGGCCCGCAAGTGATTCTGTCGCGCACCGCGCCAGAATTCATCATGAAGCTGTTTGAACTGGAAGTGCCGGAAATCGAGCAAGGCATGCTGGAAATCAAATCCGCAGCCCGCGATGCCGGCGTACGCGCCAAGATCGCCGTCTACACGGCCGACAAGCGCATCGATCCGATCGGTACTTGCGTTGGCATGCGCGGTTCGCGCGTGCAGGCTGTCACCGGCGAACTCGGTGGCGAACGCGTCGACATCGTGCTGTGGTCGGAAGATCCGGCGCAGTTCGTCATCGGCGCCCTGGCGCCGGCGAACGTGTCGTCGATCATGGTCGATGAAGAAAAACACGCGATGGATGTCGTCGTGGACGAAGAAAACCTGGCAATCGCAATTGGCCGTTCCGGCCAGAACGTGCGCCTGGCCTCGGACCTGACCGGCTGGAAGATCAACATCATGACGGCCGAAGAATCGGCTGACAAAGCTGCCCAGGAAACGGCTGCCGTGCGCATCCTGTTCATGGAAAAGCTCGATGTCGACCAGGAAGTGGCCGATATTCTGGTGGAAGAAGGTTTCGCCAGTCTGGAAGAAATCGCTTACGTGCCAATTTCCGAAATGCTGGAAATCGAATCGTTTGACGAAGATACCGTCAATGAACTCCGTACCCGTGCGCGTGATGCGCTGGTTACCGAAGCAATTGCTTCGGAAGAGGGTCTGGAAGGCATGGACGAGGCGTTGGTAGGTCTGGAAGGCATGGACCGCATCACCGCCGGCAAGCTGGGTCTGGCTGGTATCAAGACCGTTGAAGCATTTGCAGCACTGGCATACGACGAATTTGGCGCAATCCTGGCCTTGTCTGCGGACCGTGCGCGTGAACTGATTACAAGTGAATTTAAAGATGTGACCGACGATGAGATGAAGTTGGTTGACTCGAAATATGACGATCGTGCCAAGGCGTTGCAAGCCAAGGCATGGAGTCTGGCCGAATCCGCAAAGGCTTAATTTGAGTATCTTTATCATCTCCGCGACACATAGAAAAGAGGACTGAATGGCGAGTAACAACGTAGCCCAATTTGCCACCGAACTGAAGATGCCTGCAGATTTGCTGCTGACGCAGCTGCGTTCTGCCGGCGTCGAGAAAAGTTCGACGTCAGATCCATTGTCGAAAGATGATAAGGACAAGCTTTTGGATCATCTGCGCCGCACACACGGCGCAGCGGCTGACACAGAAAAGAAAAAAATCACCGTGACCCGCAAGGAAACGACTGAGATCAAGCAAGCTGACGCCACCGGCAAATCGCGCACCATCCAGGTGGAAGTGCGCAAGAAACGCACTTTCGTCCAGCGTGACGAAGTTGCGCCGGTCGCAGCAGAACCGGTCGCGCCTGCCGCACCGGTGATCGATCCCGCCGACGTGGCGCGCCGTGAAGAAGATGCCCGTAAACAGGCTGAACTGATCGCCCGCCAGGAAGCCGATCTGCGCGAAAAGCAAGAACGTCTGGCCAAGCTCGACGCGGAAAAAGAAGCCCAGGCGAAAGCCACGCAACAGGCTGAATTGGCTGCGAAGAAAGAAGCTGAAGCGGAAGCGAAGAAGGCGGCTGCCAAGGCTGCTGCCGCGCCTGCCGCCAGTGCCGCTGCGCCTGTCGTTGACGATGCCGCTGCCGAAGCGAAAAAAGCTGCTGCCGCTGAAGAAGCGAAGAAGAAAGCCGCTGCCGCTGCTGTTGCCGCCAAGGAAGCCGCTGACAAAGCGGAAGCTACTGACCGTGCACGCAAGGCTGTGGCCGACGAAGTTGCCCAGATCAAGGCCATGATGAACGCGCCACGCCGCGCCATCAAGGCACCTGAACCCGTACCGGTTCCGGTGAAGCCGAAGGCGCCGGAAGGCACCTTGCACAAGCCTGCTGACAAGAAACCTGGCGACAAGCCGGGCGACAAGAAGCCTGCTGTTGCAGACAAGAAATCCATCAAGTCGGCGAATGTGTCGTCCACCTGGTCCGATGACGCGAAAAAACGCGGCACCACCGGCGGTCCTAAGCCACGCGGTAATAGCGGCCCAGGCGGCCGTGACAGCTGGCGCGGTGGCGCGAAGGGCCGTCGCCCGACGCACCATGACGACCGTGAATCGAACTTCCAGGCTCCTACGGAAGCCGTCGTCAAAGACGTGCACGTACCGGAAACGATCACCGTGGCCGAATTGGCGCACAAAATGTCCGTCAAGGCATCCGAAGTCATCAAGCATTTGATGAAATTGGGCCAGATGTGCACGATCAACCAGGTGCTGGACCAGGAAACCGCCATGATTCTGGTGGAAGAAATGGGCCACAAGGCGTTTGCCGCCGAGCAGGATGATCCGGAAGCGCTGCTGGCCGATGTGGGCGAACACGCGCACTTCGAGTTGAAGCCGCGCGCACCGGTGGTCACCGTCATGGGTCACGTCGACCATGGTAAGACCTCGTTGCTCGATTACATTCGTCGCGCCAAGGTGGCATCCGGCGAAGCGGGCGGCATTACGCAGCATATCGGCGCTTACCACGTCGATACGCCACGCGGCATGATCACCTTCCTCGACACCCCAGGCCACGAAGCGTTTACCGCAATGCGTGCCCGTGGCGCCAAGGCAACCGACATCGTCATTCTGGTGGTTGCCGCCGACGATGGCGTGATGCCGCAAACAAAAGAAGCGATTGCCCACGCGAAAGCAGCCGGCGTACCGCTGGTGGTGGCGATCAACAAGGTCGACAAACCGGGTGGCAACGTGGACCGCGTGACGCAGGAACTGGTCGCCGAGCAAGTCGTGCCGGAAGAATACGGTGGCGAATCGCCATTCGTGCCGGTCTCGGCCAAAACGGGTCAAGGTATCGATGACCTGCTGGAACAAGTGCTGTTGCAAGCCGAAGTGCTGGAACTGACAGCACCGGTCGATGCGCCTGCGCGCGGCCTGGTTGTCGAGGCGCGTCTGGACAAGGGCCGTGGTCCTGTCGCGACGATCCTGGTGCAGTCCGGTACCCTGAAGCGCGGCGACGTGATTCTGGCTGGCTCTTCGTATGGCCGTGTTCGCGCCATGTTGGATGAGAACGGCAAGTCCATCGCTGAAGCGGGTCCTTCGATTCCGGTCGAAATCCAGGGCTTGACGGAAGTGCCGGTTGCCGGTGAAGAAGTCGTCGTCATGGCGGACGAGCGTAAAGCGCGTGAAATCGGGCTGTTCCGTCAAGGTAAGTTCCGCGACGTGAAACTGGCCAAGCAGCAAGCTGCGAAACTGGAAAACATGTTCGACCAGATGGCCGAAGGCGAAGTGAAAAACTTGCCGCTGATCATCAAAACCGACGTGCAAGGTTCGCAAGAAGCGCTGGTTGGTTCGCTGCAGAAACTGTCGACCTCCGAAGTGCGCGTACAAGTTGTTCACGCAGCCGTCGGCGGCATCACGGAATCGGACGTCAACCTGGCAGTCGCCTCGAAAGCGGTCATCATCGGCTTCAACGCCCGTGCTGATGCCCAGGCACGCAAGCTGGCCGAGTCGAATGGCGTGGACATTCGCTACTACAACATCATTTACGATGCGATCGATGAGATCAGATCGGCGTTGTCGGGCATGTTGGCGCCAGAGAAACGCGAAACCGTCATCGGCCAGGTCGAGATCCGCCAGGTTATCCTGGTCTCGAAAGTGGGCGCGATTGCCGGTTGCCTGGTCACCGATGGCGTGGTCAAGCGTGCTTCTTCCGTCCGCCTGTTGCGCAACAACATTGTGGTGTGGAGCGGCGAGATCGACTCCCTGAAACGCTTCAAGGACGATGCGAAAGAAGTTCGCGCCGGTCTGGAGTGCGGCCTGTCGCTGAAGAACTACAACGACATTCAGGTTGGCGACACGCTGGAAGTGTTCGAAGTCCAGGAAATCGCTCGTACCCTGTAATCTCAGCAAGAACAATGGCGCGGACATAGTGTTGTCCGCGCAAACACGTGGGGCGCATTGGTCAACGGGCAACCGTTTGACTCATGCGCCCTGCGGCACTTAGGACAGCATATATCATGGCTAAACATAGCAAAACCATGCCAGCGCGCGGCTTGCGCGTGGCCGACCAGATCCAGCGTGATCTGGCTGAAATCGTCGCCTACGAATTGAAAGACCCGCGCGTGGGCACGATGATCACCATCACCGAAGTGCAGATCACGCCCGATTACGCACATGCCAAGGTGTTTTTCACGATGTTGAAAGACAGCAAGGAAGCCATCAAGAACACCACCGAAGGCCTGATGGCTGCGTCTGGTTTCATCCGTGGCTTGCTGGGCAAGCGCCTGCATATCCACACCCTGCCGATGTTGCATTTCGTGCACGACAGCTCGACTTCGCGCGGCATGGAAATGTCCTTGCTGATCGATAAGGCCAACGCCACGCGCGCGGCGGATGCCGAGCCGGACGAAAAGCCAGCAGACAAAGCGGACGAGCAATAAGCGTGGCAGGTCCGAAGAAACCGCCCGGCATCAAGCGGGTGCGCGACCTGGTCGATGGCGTCTTGCTGTTGGATAAGCCGGTGGGCTGGTCCAGCAACGACGCCCTGATCAAGGCCAAGCGCGTGCTGAATGCGAAAAAAGCGGGCCATACGGGCACGCTGGATCCGTTCGCCACGGGCTTGCTGCCGCTGTGCTTTGGCGAGGCAACCAAGTTCTCGCAGGACTTGCTGGAAGCCGATAAAACCTACGAAACCCTGGTGCACCTGGGGCAGACGACGGATACGGGCGACACGGAAGGCGCAGTGTTGGAAACGCGCGACGTGCATGTGACGCCGGAGCAGATCGAAGCGGTGCTGGCGCAGTTCCGCGGGCCGATTTTGCAGACGCCGCCCATGTACTCGGCCTTGAAACGCGATGGCAAGCCCTTATATGAGTATGCAAGGGCAGGCATCACCCTGGAGCGCGAAGCGCGCCCGGTGACCATCCACAAGCTCGAGTTCCTCGGCTATGAAGCGCCGTTCCTGAAATTGTCCGTGATGTGCAGCAAGGGCACGTACATCCGCGTGCTGGGCGAAGATATCGGCCATGCCTTGGGTTGCGGCGGTCATTTGAACGCCTTGCGCCGCACGCAAGTGGGCAGTCTGACACTCGATGGCGTCGTCACGCTGGACGAGCTGACGGCGCATGCCGCGCCGTTGAGCTTGCTCGCGCCCGTTGATGCCTTGCTGTCGAGTTTCCCGGCAGTCCAGCTGACGCAAGAATTGGCCAAGCGTTTCCTGCATGGCCAGCGTATCGCGCTGGGCAAGGAAGACGTCGCCGTGCCGGTTGAACCGGGCAGGGTGCGCGTGTATCACGACAGCAAGCTGCTGGGTACGGGCCAGTTGCAGGAATACAGCATCCTGGCGCCAGAAAGGCTTATCGCCACGGCGCATCAATAAGTCACAGCAACGTCATCACCCAGCGATACTCTTCAACCAGTGTTGCTTTTTTAAACAAACCGTTCCCGACTGCGGGAGCCGCCAGCATTTTTAGATAGCGTTGCAACGCAACATGCTATACTACGCGGTTCCGGAAATAGATTAGCATTCGGGTATCTCGTACACCTTGTACGCACTCCGCAGTTTTTCAGTAACTACTACGACCATGTCAAATACAAAACGCGCAATTCGTAATATCGCCATTATCGCCCACGTTGACCACGGCAAAACCACGCTGGTGGATCAGCTGCTGCGCCAGTCCGGCACCTTCCGTGAAAACCAAGCGGTCGACACCCGAGTCATGGACTCGAACGACCTGGAAAAGGAGCGCGGCATTACGATTCTGTCGAAGAACTGCGCTGTTGAGTACGAAGGCACCCACATCAACATCGTCGACACCCCAGGCCACGCCGACTTCGGCGGCGAAGTGGAACGCGTCCTGTCGATGGTTGACTCGGTATTGCTGCTGATCGATGCACAAGAAGGCCCGATGCCGCAAACCCGTTTCGTCACGCGCAAAGCGCTGGCACTGGGTCTGAAGCCTATCGTGATCGTCAACAAGATCGACCGTCCAGGCGCACGCCCGGACTGGGCCATCAACCAGACGTTCGAACTGTTCGACAAACTGGGTGCTACCGAAGAACAACTGGACTTCCCTATCATTTACGCTTCGGGCCTGAACGGCTATGCCGGTCTGACCGAAGACGTGCGCAGCGGCGACATGAAGCCGATGTTCGATGCGATCCTGCAACACGTGCCTGTCCGTGATGACAATCCGGAAGGCCCGCTGCAGATGCAAATCACCTCGCTCGACTACTCGTCGTACGTCGGCAAGATCGGCATTGGCCGCGTCAACCGCGGTACCGTCAAGGTCGGCCAGGACGTGCTGGTCATCAACGGTCCAGGCGCCACGCCTGTCAAAGGCCGCATCAACCAGGTGCTGAATTTCAAGGGCCTGGAGCGCGTGCTGGTAGACGAAGCGGTTGCCGGCGACATCTGCCTGATCAACGGTATCGACGAAATCGGCATCGGTTCGACCTTGTGCGCACTGGATACCCCGGAAGCGCTGCCGATGCTGACCGTCGACGAGCCAACCCTGACCATGAACTTCATGGTCAACAACTCGCCACTGGCTGGCCGCGAAGGCAAGTTCGTGACCTCGCGTCAATTGCGTGACCGTCTGGACCGCGAACTGAAAGCCAACGTTGCTCTGCGCGTAGCGCCGACCGACGACGACACGATCTTTGAAGTATCGGGCCGCGGCGAATTGCACCTGACGATTCTGATCGAAAACATGCGTCGCGAAGGTTTCGAGCTGGCCGTATCGCGTCCGCGCGTGGTCTACAAGATGGTCGATGGCGTGCGCCACGAGCCGTTTGAAAACCTGTCGGTTGACGTTGAAGAAGTCAACCAGGGCGGCGTCATGGAAGAGCTGGGCCGTCGTCGTGGCGACCTGCAAAACATGGAATCGGATGGCAAGGGCCGCGTGCGTCTCGAGTATCTGATCCCGGCGCGTGGCCTGATCGGCTTCCAGGGCGAATTCATGACCCTGACCCGCGGCACCGGCTTGATGAGCCACGTATTCAACGAATACGCGCCAGTCGACAACACCCGTGGCGAAATGGCTGGCCGTCGTAACGGCGTGCTGATCTCGCAAGATGACGGCGCCGCTGTTGCCTACGCCCTGTGGAAACTGCAAGATCGCGGCCGCATGTTCGTGGTCCACAACGATCCAGTGTACGAAGGCATGATCATCGGTATTCACTCGCGTGACAACGATCTGGTCGTCAACCCGATCAAGGGCAAGCAGCTGACCAACGTGCGTTCGTCGGGTACCGATGAAGCAGTGCGCCTGGTACCACCAGTGCAAATGTCGCTGGAATACGCGGTGGAATTCATCGCCGACGACGAACTGGTTGAAATCACGCCAAAATCGATCCGTCTGCGCAAGCGCTTCCTGAAAGAAAACGAGCGTAAGCGCGCCGGCCGCGACGCGTAATTGTTGTAGTGGCGTGGCGCTGCGTCGCCGCGCCAACCAGACCCGCTGTGCTTGCATGACCTTGCGGTGATGCGACGCAGCGGGTTTGCCGTTCTGGATTCCCTTTTTGTAGCGAGCGTATTGTGACTGTCCCAACCCTGCCTTCCCGCCGCCTGTCCGTTGCCCCGATGATGGACTGGAGCGACCGCCATTGCCGCAAGTTCCACCGCGAAATCACGCGCCACACCTGGCTCTACACCGAAATGGTGACGACGGGCGCGCTGGTCTACGGCGACGTGGAACGCCATTTGCGTTTTAATGAGGAAGAGCATCCGGTGGCCCTGCAGCTGGGCGGCAGCGACCCGAAGGACCTGGCCACCAGCGCCAAGCTCGGTGAGCAGTGGGGCTATGACGAAATTAACCTCAATTGCGGTTGCCCGTCCGAGCGCGTGCAAAAAGGCGCGTTTGGCGCCTGCCTGATGGCCGAGCCGCAACTCGTGGCCGACTGCGTGAAAGCCATGCGCGACGTAGTCGATATCGACGTCACCGTGAAGCACCGCATCGGCATCGACGACAGCGAGTCGTATGACTTCGTGCGCGATTTCGTGGGCACCGTGGCCGATGCCGGCTGCAAGACATTTATCGTGCATGCGCGCAATGCCATCCTGAAAGGCCTGAGTCCGAAGGAAAACCGTGAAGTGCCGCCCCTCAAGTATGACTATGCCTACCGCTTGAAGCGTGATTTTCCGCAATTCGAGTTCATCATCAACGGCGGCATCAAGACGCTAGCTGAAATCGACCTGCACCTGCAGCACCTGGACGGCGTGATGCTGGGCCGCGAGGCGTATCACAACCCGTACGTGATGGCGCAGTTCGACCAGCGCTATTACGGTGACGACACGCCCGTGAAGACGCGCGAGCAAGTGCTCGAGGCGATGATTCCGTATATTAGTGCGCAGCTGGAGAAGGAAGCGGGGCGGCTGAAGTTGAACAGCGTCACGCGCCACATGCTGGGCCTGATGCAAAACCTTCCCGGCGCGCGCGGCTTCCGCCAAACCCTGTCGGATTCGAAGAAGCTGGCCTCGGGTGACCCGCGTTTGCTGCTGGAAGCGGCGGCGCGATTGTCGCTGCCTGCCTGATGAGCAGCGACTGCCACGGCCTTGCGCACCAGATTGGCGGCTACTTGCTGGCCGTCAGCGCGCTGAAGGATGACGGCAGTCTCTTCATGTGTTCCTATCTGGGCGCGCTGCCGCCGCAGGCGTCCTTTGACGCGCTGTGCCGCGCGCTAAAGATAGCGCCGGACGGCTTGCGCCTGCAGCCGAGCGTGACGGTCGTGTGCAGCGGCGCCTTGTGCACGCCGCGCCAGTGGCTGCTTGAGCGCTTGAACCCGATGAGCGAGGCCGACCGCCAGCCGCTCGACGCGCGTCTGTTCGACGGTTTCGAGCGCGAACTGGCCGAGCTGCTGGGCAGCGAGCCGCACTGGTATCAACTGGTATCGTCGGGCCAGCGCAGCCTGGCCGGTCAATTGGGCGCCATCTGGAGCGTCTTCGTCTTTGGCACAGAGTGCCACGCCTATGTAATGCATTGCAGCTGGGACCGCTGATCCAACTTGTCTATACCGCTGCCCCGGGGCAGTGGTATTGTCCGCACTCCCCCTTCCTCTGAGTACCCCTCCCAAAACGATGTCACTGGCTATGCCATGTGTTGTAAATGCGCTGTTTCGGCGCCCGCCCACACTGTCGTGGGGCATTTCTAAGGGGCAAGAAACGGCGTTGTTGCCATTTCCCCGAAGAAAGTTAATCAGGCATTTATTCAGGTACTTATTGCTTGCTTTGAGGCAAAATTTACACCTATAATTGATTATAGACAAATATTTCTCATATGAATGTTTGATGCTGATCTCACATCAATCGTGTCAGAAATTCAGTGTGTGGGATAAATTTGCATTCGCAGTCACTGGCGTTTTCAGGGCTGTTGTAGACCAGGAAGTACCCCAGGCTGCGTGCGGCCGGATACCGCCAGCATACCAATGGGTAAGGGCGGATACCGGTGTTGCGCGGCCTTCGTCTTGTCGTGCCGGGCAAAAATTCTTATCAATAGTTTCATTTACGAAGAGCCGAAATGAATTTAGCAAAAATGAAGGTTGGTACCCGCCTGGGCCTGGGATTCGCCCTGGTACTGGTTCTGCTGGTGGCCGTGACCGTCCTCGGCATCGCGCGCATGGCGCAAATCCAGGAACGTCTCGATCACGTGATCAATGTCAACAACGTCGTCACCCGCCTGGTGATCGACATGCGTGGCAACGTCAGCGACCGCATTACCTCGCTGCGCATCCTGACCCTGATGACCGACGCGGGCGATATGGAACCGGAAATGGCGCGTATCAAGACGCAGACCAGCACCTATCAGGAAACGCAGAAGAAGCTCGAAGAGAAATTCGCCGTCGAGTCGACTGCTGAAGAAAAAGCCCTGCTGACTTCGATCAAGGAATACGAAGCGGCCGCCATGCCGGCCATCGCCAAGGCATCCGCACTGTGGATGGCCAACGACGCGGAAGGCGCCACACGCGTGATGATCAAGGAAATCCGGCCGGTACAGAAAAAATGGATGGAGGCGCTGGAGCAACTGGCCACCCTGGAAGACAAGCTCAATGAGCAGATGCAATCGGATGCCCGCAAGGCCTTCGACAGCGCGCGCCTGTTCATGATCATCCTCGGCGTACTGGCCGTGGCGATGGGCGTGGCGGCGGCACTGGTGATTACCCGTGGCTTGCTGAAACAGCTGGGCGGCGAGCCTGACTACACTGCATCGATCGCCGGCAGCATCGCCAATGGCGACCTGTCGATCGGCATCCACACCCAGCCTTCCGATACGTCCAGTCTGCTGGCGGAAATGAAGGAAATGCGCGATAGCCTGGTGGGCATCGTCGGCCAGGTACGCGTGGGCACGGAAACCATAGGCACGGCGTCGCGCGAGATCGCCGACGGCAATATCGACTTGTCGTCGCGCACGGAAATGCAAGCCAGCGCGCTGGAAAAAACGGCGTCGGCCATGGAAGAGTTGACCTCGACCGTGAAACAGAATGCGGACAATGCGCGGGAAGCCAACAAGCTGGCCGCCACCGCTTCGGACGTGGCCTTGAAGGGCGGCTCCGTGGTGTCGCAAGTGGTTGACACCATGAGCTCGATCAATGAATCGGCGAAGAAAATTGTCGACATCATCGGCGTCATCGATGGCATCGCTTTCCAGACCAATATCCTGGCGCTGAATGCGGCCGTGGAAGCGGCGCGTGCCGGCGAGCAAGGCCGCGGCTTTGCCGTGGTGGCCTCGGAAGTGCGCAACCTGGCCCAGCGTTCCGCTGGCGCCGCCAAGGAAATCAAGATCCTCATCGACGATTCGGCCGAGAAGACCGAACGCGGTACGCGCCTGGTGGGCCAGGCTGGCGTGACGATGGGCGAAGTGGTCGACAGCGTGCGCCGCGTAACCGACATCATGAGCGAGATCGCCAGTGCCAGCCAGGAGCAAAGCGCCGGCATCGAACAGGTCAACCTGTCGATCATCGAAATGGATGGCATGACGCAACAAAATGCCGCGCTGGTGGAGCAGGCGGCCGCTGCGGCGCAAAGCTTGCAAGACCAGGCGGCCGAACTGGCCCACGTGGTCAGCATCTTCAAATTGGTCGAGGGCGAAGAGAAGCCGGCAGCGTATGTGCCGGCCCCCGTGGCTAGCGCACCCGTCGCCGTGCGCAAGCCGGCGCCGGCATTGCGTCCGGTGAAGTCGCTGACCCGCAAGGCCGAAGCGGCCACTCCCGTGGCTGCTCCTGCTCCTGCGCCACGCAAGGCGGCAGGCGCCGGCAGTAATGACGAGTGGGAAGAGTTTTGAACGTTCTGTATCAATGGCCTGGCGCTTTTCTGGTTGCCGCGCTGCTTTGCAGCGCGAGTGGCGCGGCCCTGGCGGAGGAGGTGCCGCCCGTATTCGATGCAGAACAATGCAAGGTCGCCTATCCGGAGCGTGCCCGGCTGAACAAGGAAGAGGGCGACATTACCTTGTCCGTGCTGGTGACGGCGGAAGGCAAGGTGGCGGATGTGAAGATCGAAAAACGTACCGGCTTCCGCGAGCTGGACAAGGCTGCGGTCATGACCGCTGCTCGCTGTCAATTTGTGCCAGCGAGCAAAGATGGCCGCGTAGTGGAAAGCTGGACCACGGTTCACTATTCCTGGAAATTGTAACTACCGTATTTGATAATAATCATGGGGAAGCACATGTTTGAGAATAAGCGTTTGATGAGTGTTGCAGCAGCCTTGCTGGTGTCCGTTTCTTCCGTCGCCTTCGCGGCCGAGGTACCGGCGTCGTTCGATGCCAAGAACTGCAAGGCCGACTATCCAAAAGCCTCGTTGATGAACGAAGAGCAAGGCACCGTGTCAATGTCCTTCCTGGTGAATGCCGATGGCAGCGTTGCCGATTCGAAAGTCGACAAGAGCAGCGGCTTCAAGAACCTGGACAAGGCCGCCATCAAAGCCTTGTCGGCGTGCAAGTTCAAGCCGGGCACCAAGGATGGCGCCGCGGCGCAAACCTGGACCAAGGTCGATTACGCCTGGAAGCTGGACTGATCCACGCATCGCCGGGAGCGTCGTTCCCGGCATGGCCGTATCCGCTACGGGCGGCGCCTGCAAGGGTGCCGCCCGTTCTGTTATGTGTGCCAGCCAACGGCGTTGTCGCCGCCGATTCTGTTACCCTCGAAACATACCTTCGGGATATCCCACCACAAGAGGCTTACCATGCAGCGCATCCTGACACTCTCCTCCCTGGCCGCCACCGGCTTGCTGCTTTCCGCCTGCGCGTCGCTGGGCACGCCTGCGGGCTTGCAGGCGGGGCAGACCGTGGCCGTCGTGAATAGCCTGAGCTGGGACAATCCCCTGACGGGTAAGCGCGACGGCGTGCGCACCAGCTGGCCTATCAAGGATGGCAAGATTGCCCCTGAATATTTTCCGCTGGCGCAATTGAAGCAATGCGAGGCGGGCGGCAAGTCTTGCGCCTGGGGCGTGATGCGGGCACTGCGCAGCGCACCCACGCTGAGCTTTGTGGACGGCGGCGTGGACCTGGCGTTGAACGTGTTGATCGACGTGGCGCGACGCCAGGATGCGCGCCAGGGCGAGATGCAAACGGCAATGGCGATTCCGCAGGATGTGGCCGCGCTGGCTGGCCGGCAACAGTTGCAGCCCAGCTGGAAATTGAAGTATGGCAAAGTCGAGCAGGTCGAGCTCGATTACGGCGTGCGCTACCAAGTGTGCGTGCAACGCTACGATGCCGCCGGCAAGGTCATCGATACTTGCGCGATTCCATTTATTTGAGGAAACATGCCGCGCGGGCCGCTTGTGGCGGCTTGTGGCGGCTTTGCCACATTTCATGTTGCGGCGTGCGTCGGGGTGTAACAATCGGTAAAAGGGCAGCAAAACACGGCGTAATTTCTTATAGTACTTAATTAAGCTAGTACAGATTAGGAGAATTGCGATGAAAACCCTGTTGGCAGTAATGTCGCTGGCCGCCTTGGGTGGCTGCGCCGTGGCGCCCCCCGGTCCCGCGTATTACGGTTCGCGCGCGCCACAGGGCGCCTACAATCCCTATGAGTGGCACACGGTCTCGTCCGAGCCGGTGCAGTCAGGCCGTGTGATGAGCGCGCCGCGCGTGGAATACACGAATGAACCCGTGTATGTGCAGCGGCAGCCTGTGTACGTGCAGCAGCCCGTGTACATGCCGGCGCCCGTGTACGCGCCGCAACCGTATTATTACAATCCGCCCGTGACGATCGGGCTGGACTTCATGTTTGGCTTTGGGCGCTACGGTGGACACCGCGGCGGCTGGGGCGGCCATGGACGCTACCACGGCCGGCGCTAGACGCTAGCCGCAGACAGCATTGCTAGCAAGTGCGCGTCGTGCTGCGTGAAATGCGCAGCAGGGCGCGCATTGTCATTGGCGGGCGCTGCCGGGAAGCTGAATCAGTGGAAATATACCGAGCTCTGGTGCAGTACGTCCGCCGAGCACAGTATGTACATCGCCGCCGCTGCCAGACCTATTTGCAAGGCGCCAAAGCTGATCGGGATGAGGCGGGACATGTCGTACTCCTGAATGGTGTGAGGTGTTGTCAGGCTTTCATCATAGGATGAGTTGATGCCCTTCGGCATCGGATGAATGTCCGCCACCATGTAGGACAATACCTCGTGCCTGGCGCGCTGCCTTGTTCTCCGGCCGCTTAGCGGTTTTTCCAGCGCACTACAGGCTCTTCCGGCGCCGTGTCAGGCACGTTCGAGATCGCCAGCCAGTGCGTCAGGCGTTCCGGATGCTTGAGATTGATGCCCATGCCATCGATGATGCCGACCTGTTCCAGCATGCGTGCATCGATCTTCGCCTTCGACACCGTGGGCGCTCCCATGACCATGCGGTCATACGCCTTGCGCGCCTTGTGTTCCCACTTGTGCAGATTGCTTTCGTCGAAACGGTTCGCTTCGAAGTACACGGTCAAGGTGCCATCGAGGTTGCCGAAGCCGACAATGCCCGCGCCCTTGCGAATGGTGGTGGTGTTGGCGATGTCAAATTCCGTTGTGGGCACGAAAATGCCGGCGCGGCCATCGATGTCGGGACGTCCCACGGGTGTTTCCTTGCCGTAGGAACTCGTTTCGGTGATGGGTTTTTCTGCTGACATGGTGCGTGTCTGGTGGCCGTGCCGGGAGCACAATCGTGCCCGGCAGCGCCAGTCATCCTGTTCAAAAAATGCGTGCTGATGATCAGGGCGGGGTAGGGGCCCTGGCGGAGCGATGCTTGGCATTGCTTGATACCCCGCTATTGTAGCGTCAATTTAATTCTTCTTGGCAACATTTCCTGAGAATTATGCCCTGGTTTTCCATGAAAAAAGCCGCCCGGCCAGGCGGCGGGGCGGCTGTTGCGCGACGACTGTTCAGATTCAGGCAGCTGTCTTGCGGCGTGCCATGAAACCCAGCAAGCCCAGACCCAGCAGCATCATGGCGTAGCTTTCCGGTTCTGGCACGGCGGCCATCACGGAGACATTGTCCAGGTAGGAGCCGTACGTGGGCGCGGAGACCGGACCGATCGATTCGAAGCGCAGCACGGTCGAGCTACCCAGCGCCGTCAGGTTCTGGTTGTAGCTTTGCCACACACCGCCGGTGTTGCCGACCAGTGCCGTCGGGGTCAGCAGGGTGGAACCCCAGTACACGTTCATCAGGCTGTTAGCGCCGCCAGCCGTATTAGGACGTCCCGAGTAGGCAAACGACAGTGCATACGTGCCGCCGGCGGTGGTGCCGATGGCTTGCGATACGGAGGTCAGCTGGTCGGTATTGAGTTCCAGGTATTGCGTGCCGTTGGCGGCGACGGGATTGAATCCGCCCTGGCCGCCTTGCGTGGCGCCTTTCTGGATTTCAAAGGCCGAGTTGCCGCTGGCCGATGAAGTCCAGCCTGTCACGCTGCTGAGCGGGGCCCAGGCTGAGGCGATGACGTTGTTTTCAAAACTGCCATTGACCACCAGTTCGGTCGCGGCGTTGGCGGCACCAGCGGTGGCCAGGGCGGCCAGTGCGGCGATCTTGAAGAGAGTGGCAGGCGTTTTCATGAGTGATCCGTTTTAGTTGGTTAAAGATTAATTTGATTTTCTAAATGACATTTAAAGAATATCACCAAAACTCACATGAAGAATAGCCGCCAGATAAAAATAAATGCAATTGTGAAATCATTTATATCTACAAGGCAATGAATTTCCATGCTGAATTAATTACAACGTCACTCCAGAGCGAACTGTGCCTTGGTGCTGCTTGCACCACAGTATTTTTGTGACATCAGCGCGTAAAAAAACCTGCATCGTTACAACAACGATGCAGGTTTTTTCATGCCGCAAACGTACGTGGCTGCATATCGTTTCGATAGACACCGCCGCGCGCATGGGATCAAAACGTCAGAACGCCAGGCGTCCTTGCAGGTAGACCATGCGCGGCGCGCCCACCATCTTGCCCAGGTTGCCGTCCGACGTGCGCGTGAAGTAACGCTTGTCGCTCAGGTTGTTGATGCCGGCGACCAGCTCCAGGCCGTTCTGCCCCGGCACTTTCCATTTCACTTGCGTGTTCCAGGTACGGAAGCCGGGAATGGTGCCCAGGTTGCCGGCTGCATTTTCCGCCACGGTGTTGGCTTCGTCGGCGAACTGACGGCTCTGGTGGCTGCTCGACAGGTCGAAACCCCAGGCGCCCAGCTGGTAGTGGGCGCCGACGGTGTCCGTGGTGCGCGAATAGAAGGGCACGTCATTGCCCGCGTTCACGCCATCCTGCAAGGTGGCCTTGGTGTAAGTGTAGGTGGTGTAGGCGTTCAAGCCGGCCAGTGGGCCGGACTTGGCGAAATGGTAGTCGATGGCCGATTCCAGGCCCCGGTGATGTGTGGCGCCCACGTTGTAGAAGACAGCGTTATCGCCGCTGCCGACGGACTGGATCTGGTTATCGAACTTGATGTTGAACAAGGTCGCTTCGGCCGACAGCTGGCCACTCTTCCAGCGCGCGCCCAGCTCGGCCGTCTTGGCCAGTTCCGGCTGCAACGGATTCTTGCTGGACTGTGAGTTCAGCTGCGTATTTTGCACGGCGCCAAACGAGCTGTTGTAGTTGCTGAACAGGGTCACGTTGTTGTTGAGCAAGTAGGCCACGTTCAGCGAGGGCAGGGCCTTGTTGTTGAGCAACTTGATCTTCTGGTCGGTCGGCAAGTGGTTGTAGCGTTCCGTCTTGATGTGTTCGTAGCGCACGCCGGGCGTGATGCGCCAGGCGCCGATGGCGATCTTGTCATCGATATACACGGCCTGTGCATCGGTGGCATTGTCGGCGAAGCGCGTCGGCTTTTGTTGTACGCCGCTGGCGATGACCACGTTGTAGATGGTCTCGTCGGCCCGTTCAACCAGGTAGCGGTAGCCGACGGTGATGTCCTGCGATACCTTGCCCTTGATGAAGCGCTGCGTGTAGCGCGGCTCGATGGCCGTCGTTTCATAGTTGCGCGGCTGGTGGCCCAGGCCCGTGCGTCCGGCATTGATCAGGATGCTTTCGCGCGAACTCTTGTTGTAATAGGCGCGCACTTCCACTTCCTGCGTGCCGGACAGGGCATTCAGGTAGCCGATGTCGAAGGCCTTGCGCTCGCCGTTCCAGTAGTCGGTCGGGCGTGTGTTCTGGAACGGGTCGGCCTTGTACTGGGCGGCGGTCAGGCCGCCCGGCGTGCGCGACGTCACGTTATAGTAGGACAGCTTGCCGTACACCTCGGCCGTCGGGCTCAGGTCGTAGCGGAATTTGAGGGCGAAGTCGTTGACTTTTTCATCGCTGCCCACGCGCCAGTCGCTGCCGCGGATGCCGGAATACAGCACCGCCAGGCCCAGGCCGCTGTCGAGCTGGGTGCCGGCAAAGACGCTGGCTTGCGTGTTGTGGCCCACTTCGCTGTACGCGTTGTAGCGCACGGTGGCGTCGCCCGTGACGCCTGGCGTGGTGGGCACGCGGCGCGTCTTGAAGTTGATGATGCCGCCCACGTTTTGCGGGCCGAAGCGTACGGCGCCGCCGCCGCGCACCACGTCGATCGTCTCGACATTGGCCAAGCTGACGGGCGCGAACGACAGTTGCGGCTGGCCATACGGCGCGACCGACATTGGGATGCCATCGAGCAACACCGTGCTGCGCGGCGAATAGCGACCCGCCAGGCCCCGCACGCCGATATTCAGGGAGATGGCGCTGCCGGCGCTGCCCGAGTTGTCGCTGATCTGCACGCCGGGAATGCGGCGCATCACGTCGCTGAGGCTCGATGCGCCCGAGTTCTCGATGTCATCTTTTTGTACCACCGTGCGGGCGCCGGCGAAATTTTTCGTACTGGCGGCCATGCTAGTGCCCAGCAGGTTGCTGCTGACCTGGATGGATTCGAGGATGGGACCGGTGTTATCGGCTGTATTGGTCGAACTGGCGTCCTGTGCCTGCGCGGCAAGGGATGCGCCCAGGCAGGCAAGGGCAATGGCCAGCGCGCACGGGCGCAGCGAAAAGAGCAGTGGGGAAAGTGTGGCGGCCATGCATGGATCTCCGTAATGACAATGTTTGCGCAGGCAATCAGGCGGCGCGCCAATATTGTGGCGTGGACATCCGGCGCAAGGGGATAAGAATGATAATGATTCTCATTTTATCCGTCAATCGCGCAAACTGCGTAGGGCCGGCTTTCGCCGGGGCATGGAAGGAAATGTTGCTGGCGCGGTACAGCGGGCGGCCAGGATTGCCGCTTGGCACCATTGCTGGGGTGCGGCGGCATTCCACGTGCTCTTGTATACTCCCGCTTTTGCAGCCGTCAGACGTGAAGGTACAATGAGCCAGACAACTGAAACGACACCAGGCAATTCCTCCGTGGAACGCCGCCAGGGCGACCAGCCGGCAAGTGCTGCGCGCAAACTCAATCTGCTGGTGGTCGACGATAACCAGGAAGTGGGCGAAGCGCTGGCCATGCTGCTCGAAGCGCTGGGCCACCATGCGGTGGTGGTGCGCAACTGGCAGATGGCCGTCGAGCAAGTCAAGCTGTGCGTGCCCGACGCCGTCTACCTCGATATCGAGATGCCCGGCATCAGCGGCATCGAAATCGGCCGCCGCCTGCACCACCATCCCGAGACGGCCAATGCCGTGCTGATCGCCGTCACGGGCCACAGCCTGCCCATGTATATGGACGATGCGTTGGCCGTGGGTTTCCGCCACTTCCTCGTCAAACCCGTGCGCCTGGAAGACCTGGCGACGACGGTGCAGTCGGTGCTGGCGGGCTAGGTTTACGCGTCATCAAGCACTGCCTGGCGAGCCTTTGCTTACCTAGTTTGCTTGGGATTAAGCTGCCCCGCTTGCACGAAGAGGCTCCGTCCCGCAGGTGCCGGGATTATCTCCCTATGCCATGCGCAAGCATACGCACGGCTTCCGCACCGGTGTCTCTCTTTGCGTTCGCACAATTCTTGTTCCGAACGTGTTGCTATTGGCTCCAGGGGATTCTGGTGCCGTGAGCAAGCTGGCCAAACTTGGTGTGCGAGTGCCGGGGATCTTAGAAGTTGACATTCATACATATCCAAATGATCATGCGATAGTTTTATTGCTCGCTGGCAGTGTATTCGCACGGCCGGTGCCTTCTCTGATATTGGTCTTTGAAGGGTGGGTATGAAATTTCTGAAGTGGTTGCTTATTGCTGTGGTGGTGCTCGTTATTGGTGTGCCATCGCTAATGGCTGCAGGTTATTATGTGCGTAACAAGATGGCCGGACCCGATGGCTGGGCAAAGGACGATGCCCTCAAGGCATTGAAGGCGAAAATGAAAGATCCCGATTCGACGGTGATCCGCTCCTCGTATCTCGTTCACAAGCGCAAGGATAGCGAAACGATGGAAATCGTCGTGTGCGGTATCGTTGACGGCAAGAATGGCTTCGGGGCATATACCGGCGGCACGCGTTTTGTTTCCGTCAGTGCCGATAATGAAAAGCTCAACACCTTTAACACGTATATTGTCGAGATGGATGAAGCCAGCATGCAGGACAGGGAGGCGTCAAAAAAAGGGATTTCCCTGACCTCGTTCGAGGAAGTGTACTGGAATGGTTATTGTGTCGATGCGCAGCACCCTGCGCTGGCGGCGAAATCGTAAAATCGGGCGACCCTGTGTGGGCTGACGGATAGTCTTGGCTGTCTGTCATTAACCTGTGCGATGATGCTCGCAAGGAATCATCCTGAAAATAAAAAAAGGTTACAAGCCGAAGCATGTAACCCTTTGATTTTCTTACTTATTCTGTGGGGTGGCTGATGGGGCTCGAACCCACGACAACAGGAATCACAATCCTGGACTCTACCAACTGAGCTACAGCCACCACTGTCTTACTTGCCTGTTTAGCTGTTTTGCTGAACAGGTGCCGAATTATACAAAGAACTCGGCGAAGTGGCAAATCTAAATGCAGTCTTTTTTAAAGAATCGAAAGATTGCATGAAAACGGTCGCTATTACTCACACCACTCACACGGACAGGTGTGCGACGGGCGGCTGCAAGTCCAGCAAACCGGCGAAGGCTTGCGCCAAGGCTTCGACACTGGCGGTCGTGTAGCCCTGCAGTCGCGGTGCGTCGTTGTTGGTGCGGCGCAAGCTTGCAGCGTCCAGCAAGCGGGCCAGCTGGCGCGCCACGGCGTCGCCGGTGTCGACCAGGGTGATCTGTTCCTGCGTATGCGCGCGCACCGTGCGTGCTATGGCATCCTGCACGAAGGGGTAGTGCGTGCAACCGAGCACAAGCGTATCGACGCCTTGCGCCAGCAGGGGCGCGATATAGCGTTCCAGCATGGTGCTGGTGGCATCCAGTGGGTCGCTGCCCATAGCTGACTGTTCGATGCGTTCGACCAGGCCAACGCAAGGTTGCAAAAGGAACGTGGCACCGGTCGCGTTGCTGACCTGTTCGCGCAAAGCCAGCAGTTTGTCGCCGCGCAAGGTGCGCTCGGTGGCGAGCACCCCGATCCTGCCGTTGCGGCTGATGGCGGCTGCCGGTTTCAAACCTGGTTCGACGCCGACGATGGGCAGGTCGGGATAGCGCGCGCGCAGCGCCTTGATGGCGACGATGGTGGCCGTGTTGCACGCCACTACCAGCGCTTTGGCGCCTTGCAGCAACAGATAGCTGGCAACGGCCAGTGAGCGGTCGATCACCTGTTGTTCCGTCTTGTCGCCATATGGCGCATGGGCGGAATCGGCAAAGTAAATCAGGTCTTCCTGCGGCAGCTGCGCGCGGATATGGCGCAGCACCGACAGGCCGCCCACGCCGGAGTCAAAAATGCCGATGGGGGCGTCCGGGCGGGCAGTGCTTGCTGTAAAAGTCATAGGGAACCGTTGAGGATAAAAAACGCCGCGCTGATGTTGCCGCGCGGCGTCTATGGTAGTGCTTGTTTAAGCGATCGTCACGGGAATCTTGCTGACGCTATTGAGTTGCTCGATCTTCGCCTGCCATTCTTTCGGCCCCGTGTTGTGCACCGAGGTGCCTTTCGCATCCACGGCCACCGTCACCGGCATGTCGACGACGTCGAATTCGTAGATCGCTTCCATGCCCATGTCGGCAAAGCCCAGCACCTTGGCGTGCTTGATGGCTTTCGACACCAGATAAGCGGCGCCGCCGACAGCCATCAGGTAGGCCGACTGGTGCCGCTGGATCGATTCGATGGCGACAGGGCCGCGCTCGGCCTTGCCGATCATGGCGATCAAGCCCGTTTTTTCCAGCATCATGTCGGTGAACTTGTCCATGCGCGTGGCGGTCGTCGGACCGGCCGGGCCGACGGCTTCGTCGCGCACCGGGTCGACCGGGCCGACGTAGTAGATCACGCGGTTCTTGAAGTCGACTGGCAATTCTTCGCCGCGGGCCAGCATGTCCTGGATGCGCTTGTGCGCGGCGTCGCGGCCCGTCAGCATCTTGCCGTTCAACAGCAAGGTCTGGCCCGGCGTCCACGAAGCGACTTCTTCTTTCGTCAGGGTATTGAGGTCAACGCGCTTGGATTTTTCCGTGTCCGGCGTCCAGTGCACTTCCGGCCATGACGACAGCGATGGCGGCGTCATGTAGGCAGGGCCTGAGCCATCGAGCACGAAGTGGCCGTGGCGCGTGGCGGCGCAGTTCGGGATCATGGCGACAGGTTTCGACGCGGCGTGCGTCGGGTGCATCATGATTTTCACGTCGAGCACGGTCGTCAAGCCGCCCAGGCCTTGCGCGCCGATGCCCAGAGAATTGATCTTGTCGCACAGCTCGATACGCAATTCTTCCAGCTTGTTTTGCGGGCCACGTTGTTTCAGCTCAAACATGTCGATGTCTTCCATCAACACTTCCTTGGCCATCAGCATGGCTTTTTCAGCTGTGCCGCCGATGCCGATGCCCAGCATGCCAGGCGGGCACCAGCCGGCGCCCATGGTCGGCACTGTTTTCATGACCCAGTCCACCAGCGAATCGGACGGGTTCATCATGATCATCTTCGACTTGTTTTCCGAGCCGCCGCCCTTGGCCGCGACTTTCACGTCGACGGTATTGCCTTCGACCAGTTCCATGTGCACCACGGCTGGCGTGTTGTCCTTGGTGTTCTTGCGGTCGAAATGCGGGTCGGCCACGATGGAGGCGCGCAGCTTGTTGTCGTCGAAGTTGTACGCGCGGCGCACGCCTTCGTTGACGGCGTCGGTGACGGTGCCGGAGAAGCCTTCGAAGCGCACGCCCATGCCGATTTTCAGGAAGACATTGACGATACCCGTGTCCTGGCAAATCGGACGCTTGCCTTCCGCGCACATGCGCGAGTTGGTCAGGATTTGCGCGATCGCATCTTTTGCCGCCGGGCTTTGCTCGGCCGCGTAGGCGCGCGCCAGGTGCTCGATGTAATCAGCAGGGTGGTAGTAGCTAATGTACTGCAACGCTGCGGCGACGGATTCGATCAGGTCTTCTTGCTTTATGACAGTCATGGTGTTCTCGCGGTGGATAAGAAGGGTAAGACTTTACTGATTACTGCATCAGATAGACAAAGCCCATGACCGCCGCTGGCAGCCATGGGCTTTTGGTTCAATGGGGGCGTGCCTGGTTTTGCGTGACCGTCATGATGCGGTCCGTGTAGGCAATCGCCATGGCCGACAGGATGAAGACCATATGGATCACGGTTTGCGCGATGATCACTTCGATCTTGTACGAGTTGGCATTGATGAAGGTCTTCAGCAGGTGGATGGACGAGATACCGATGATGGCCATCGCCAATTTCGTCTTCAGCACGGATGCATTGACATGCGACAACCATTCCGGCTGGTCCGGGTGGTCATCGAGGTGCATGCGCGAGACAAACGTTTCGTAGCCGCCGATGATGACCATGATCAACAGATTCGAGATCATGACCACGTCGATCAAGCCCAATACCACCAGCATGATGGTCGCTTCATTGAGCTTGGTCGGCAGGGCGCTGCCTGGTACGGCCACGGCCGTCAGCACGTGTTGCAGGGCCGCGTCATTGCCGAATACGGCGCCGATCAGGTCCGACAGTTCCACCCAGAAGTGAAATACGTACACGCATTGGGCGAGGATCAAGCCCAGGTACAGCGGCAGCTGCAGCCAGCGCGACATGAAGATGAAGGCGGACAGGGGGTGCAGTTTGCTATGTTTGGGTTTTTGTGAATGGTCGATCATCTGGAGTTTCCTGGGAGTAAATACCAATTTTTGGTATGCCCGACATTTTACACTTGCTGCTGATCACTGCGCATGCCCTCGATTTGGATTATTGGCCTTGATGAAACACAAAGTGGCATCAAGTAGTTAGCGTGTTATCAGTTTTTCCGTCCAGAATGCTGGACGGCGCGCCCTTGACGCCCATCGCCTGTGGCGATTATGGTTAGAATGGATCGAGGAAAACGCTGCATGTAAGGCGTCAGTAAGACATCAGGAATATGGTGTTAGCAAACAATTACTACACTGGAGACTAGCATGGCCGCTATAGAGAACCAAGGGCAGGGCACTGAGCAGCAGGGACCGGAAGAGTCACGCGTATTTCAACCGTCGGCAGCGTTTGCCGCACAGGCAACGATTTCCGGCATGGACGCTTACCGCGCCATGGTGGCGGATGCCGAACGCGACTACGAAGGCTTCTGGGCCAAGCTTGCGCGTGAAAACCTGAGCTGGAAAAAGCCGTTCACCCGCACCCTGAACGAAGACAACGCCCCATTCTACAAATGGTTCGAAGACGGCCAGCTGAACGTGTCCTACAACTGCCTGGACCGCAACATTGAAAATGGCCTCGGCGACAAGACGGCCATCATCTTCGAAGCGGACGACGGCAGCGTCACCAAGGCAACGTATACAGAATTGCACGAAAAAGTCTGCAAATTCGCCAACGGCTTGAAAGCCAAAGGTATTACCAAGGGTGACCGCGTCATCATCTATATGTCGATGTCCGTCGAAGGTGTTGCCGCAATGCAAGCCTGCGCACGCATCGGCGCCACGCATTCCGTGGTCTTCGGCGGTTTCTCGGCGAAATCCTTGCAGGAGCGCATCATCGACGCGGGCGCCGTGGCCGTCATCACGGGCGACGAGCAACTGCGCGGCGGCAAGAAGCTGCCATTGAAATCCATCGTCGACGAAGCGCTGGCGCTGGGCGGCTGCGATTGCGTCAAAAACGTCATCGTCTACCAGCGCACGGGCAGCGACTTGCCGATGGTGGCCGGCCGCGACACGTGGCTGCACGAGCTGGTCGAAGGCCAGAGCGCGCAATGCGAACCGGAATGGGTCGATGCCGAGCATCCACTGTTTATTCTCTATACGTCGGGTTCCACCGGCACGCCGAAGGGCGTGCAGCATTCGAGCGGCGGTTACCTGCTGTGGGCCGCGCTGACGATGAAGTGGAGTTTCGACATCAAGCCGGACGACGTGTTCTGGTGCACGGCCGACATCGGCTGGGTGACGGGCCATAGCTACATCGCGTATGGCCCGATGGCCGTGGGCGCCACGCAAGTGGTGTTCGAAGGCATCCCGACCTACCCGAACGCGGGCCGTTTCTGGGAAACCATCAAGAAGCACAACGTCAGCATCTTCTACACGGCACCTACGGCCATCCGTTCGCTGATCAAGGCGGCCGACGTGGACCCGAAAGTCCATCCGAAGAATTACGACCTGACCAGCCTGCGCCTGCTGGGTACGGTTGGCGAGCCGATCAATCCGGAAGCGTGGATGTGGTACTACAAGCACATCGGCGGCGAGAAATGCCCGATCGTCGATACCTTCTGGCAAACGGAAACGGGTGGCCACATGATCACCCCGTTGCCTGGCGCCACGCCGATGGTGCCCGGTTCTTGCACCCTGCCATTGCCGGGTATCATGGCCGCCATCGTTGACGAGGCGGGCCAGGACGTGCCGAACGGCCAAGGCGGCATTCTGGTGGTGAAGCGTCCATGGCCATCGATGATCCGCACGATCTGGAACAACCCCGAGCGTTTCAAGTCCAGCTACTTCCCGGAAGAGCTGGGTGGCAAGATGTACCTGGCAGGCGACGGCGCCATCCGCAACAAGGACACCGGCTACTTTACGATCACGGGCCGCATCGATGACGTGCTGAACGTGTCGGGCCACCGCATGGGCACGATGGAAATCGAATCGGCCCTGGTCGCCAACCCGCTGGTGGCCGAAGCGGCCGTGGTGGGCCGTCCGGACGACACGACAGGCGAATCGATCTGCGCCTTCGTGGTGCTCAAGCAGGCGCGTCCGACCGGCGACGAAGCGAAGAAGCTGGCCCTGGAGCTACGCAACTGGGTAGGCAAGGAAATCGGACCGATTGCCAAACCAAAGGAAATCCGTTTCGGCGACAACCTGCCGAAAACCCGCTCCGGCAAAATCATGCGCCGCCTGCTGCGCGTGCTGGCCAAGGGCGAAACGATCACGCAAGACGTCTCGACCCTGGAAAACCCGGCTATCCTGGATCAGCTGAAAGAAACGTCTTAATTGACAGGTCAGTGCCTCCGGAAGGGCCGTGCGCACCACCGGCGCGCATCTTTCCGGCGGGCCTGGCCAAACTTTTACCCCCGGGTAAATAACTTTGGCAGTCTGTAGAATCTTTGCTATAATCTGCGGCTTCGCGACAAGCGATATGCAGTACACAATGTGAGCAAGCAAGACGCGCGCATTGCCTTCAGGAGAGATGGCTGAGCGGCTGAAGGCGCACGCCTGGAAAGCGTGTATAGGGTAATACTCTATCGGGGGTTCGAATCCCCCTCTCTCCGCCACAGACGAAAAAGAAAAAGCTACCCTTGGGTAGCTTTTTTTTTCGTCTGTACGCGGAGAGAAGCACGCCCCCTGCGGGGCGTGCGCGGGGGATTCGAAGGGTCGGGCCTACTGGCCCGGCCCTCTCCGAATCTACTGACTGCTGCCGCTGCGCGGCAGCTTCGCGCGCCTGCGGCGCGCGTTCGTGGTTCTAATTAGGTTTCGACTGAGCTGGCTTTTACGGCGCCCAATGCATAAGTCCGCGTCCAAATAGCGGACCTGACCCCGGCTCGTGCCGGCTCGTGCCTGACCCCGGCTCGTGCCGGTTGGTCGATTCGAAGAGGGCAGGTAGATCCGACCCTTCGAATCCCCCTGATAGGCTATGAACTCATGCCGACAAGGCCCCAATAGGCTTCTACGGCGCCCAAAGCATCAGTCCGTGTCCGAATGACAGACCTAGCCCTAGGCAGCTGCTGGCTTCGCTACCGCCGGCTTGCCCTGCGAGCGCGGTTTCATAGCCACCTCTTTTTTTGCAACGCCATCCACCGCATCCCCCTTCCCAGGCTCAATAACCTCCGCCACCAGCCGCATCCCAAGCGCACCAAGTACGCGGGTCATGGTTTCCATGCGCGGCTGACTATTCGGGCGCAGTGCCTTGTACAGGCTCTCGCGGCCCAAGCCAGCCGCCATGGCGATTTCGCTCATGCCGCGCGCACGGGCGATATCGCCGATTGCGGCGGCAAATATGGCGGCATCGTTGCTTGCCAGCGCTTGCGTGATGTATGCGGCGGCTGCTTCATCGCTGGTGATGTATTCCGCTGGGTCGAAGTCCTCCAGATCCAGCGCTTCAAGGTCAGACAGCGTGATGTTGTGCTCATTCATGATTCACCTCCTGTATTGCTTCGGTTCGCTATTATTTTGTCGGTCTTGCGGTGGATTCCGCTGCAGCAGATTTCTTCAATTCCTTGACCATCTGCCTGGCCTTCTTGATATCGGCAGCCTGGGTACTCTTCTTGCCTCCCACGAGCAGCACGATCACGTACCCTTCAACTTCAATGAAGTAGACACGCCAACCTGGGCCTACATCAATGCGCAATTCACGGATGCCACCACCAAGCGCCTTCACGTCACCCAGCCCATTTACCAGCCGGACAATGTGCTGAGCGATGATTGCCTTTGTCTTGTCATCCTTGATCTCGGACAACCAGTTACTGAAGTACCTGGTTTTTTTGACCGTCTTCATGAATTCATTGTATTCATTCGAATACAGATGCGCAATCAAATTTGAGTAAGCTTTATTCCCCCGCAAACCTTGTCCCTTCTCAATTTCCCCATAGTTTCTCCCATGTATCGTAAGCCTCTCCCATAAAGCCAGGAGAACCCCATGTCCCACGCCTACACCAAAGTCGCCGACCTGGAAAAAACCATCATGGTCGGCAATCATCAATGCGTTGCGCTGGTCCGTCACTACGCGGGCGCGCCGGCCACGTTGGCCTGGAAGCAGGGGGAGGTAGTGCTGGGAAATCGTTTGCTGCGCAAAGGCACAGCCATTGCCACGTTTATCAACGGGAAGTATGCGAATCATCAACAAGGCAATCACGCGGCCTTGTACATGGGGCAGGCGCTGGACGGGATCATTGTCATGGATCAGTGGACGGGCAAGCGCCCGGGCATCGTGACTTCGCGCACCTTGCGTTCCAAAGGCCAGTAAAAGAATGGCTTGCATATCGACCCCAGCAACAATGCCGATGCTTTTTTCGTCATCGAATAGAGGGGAGTCCATGCAACATAAACGTTTGTTGACCGGCGCCGCCTGCTGTATTTTTCCTGTGTTCGCGCACGCCGCCGTGGCCACATCGCTCGCTTGCCCGACGAGCGTGCCTGCGACCTCCATCAAACTGGATGCCGTACCGGCTGGCTGGACATCGTATATTGACAGTCCGCTCTACCTGAGTGCAGCGGCGCCTATCGATGGCGCGCCGGAGCGCCGGGGGCAGCTCGTGCCCAGCGGCGAACGCAAGAAGAAAGGGCACACGACACTCAGCTATCGTCTGGAAGGCAGCTATCCAGAAGGCAAGTGGTTGCAATGCCGTTACGGCGTGCATGGTGAAGTAACACTGTCAAGAAAGATGGACGACAGTGTCAGCATGTGCGAATTCACCTACAGAAAGGGCCGCAAGGCCGGGCAGAACGAGATCGATATCGACTGCCGTTAAGTCATTTTGGCATCACCGAGCTCCACCGCCCTTGGCTTCGGCCTCGATCAAGCTGAGTGCCGCACGCGACAGCAAGCCGCTGCGCGTCTCGTGTCGCGCCGCCGCATAGCGGTCGATTTTGCTCAACACAAAGCGTGGCAGGCTGATGTTGATGCGTTCGGGCTTGCTATCGAGTTTTTCAAGGTCAAGGTGTACCAATGCCCAGATGCCGCCCACATGCTCAGGATTTGCCTGCAGGGCTTCGATCTTGCTTTGCGTGATATCCACGGGTTCGCCCAACTCCAGCAGTGTCTCGATGTGGCTGGTGATGGCTGCCCGGACGTTGTTGAGCGCGTCTTCCACGCTGTCGCCCCACGAGTGGACGCCTTTGATGTCGGGGACATTTACGCCGTACACACTACCGGCATCTTTAAAAATGACAACGGGGATATCCATTGCTAGTCCCTCACTCACTATTTGTCGAACTCTGCAACACGCAGTAGCTTTCTCACTTCAATCCAGCAGACCTTAATATGCTGTTCCATGTGCCGACAGGCAGGTCTTTTTTCGGATGTGGCACCGTCACCAAGCCAGGCTTTTCAGCATGTTTGAAGTGATGGTGGCTGCCTTTGACGCGTACTTCTTCCCATCCATCTTCTTTCAGCATCCGGATCAAATGACTTGAGTTCATGTGCCGCTCCCAAGTGCCGCTTTGTGTAATCATACACAGAATGTGT
Organism: Janthinobacterium algoris; assembly: GCF_051380935.1. NCBI lineage: Bacteria > Pseudomonadati > Pseudomonadota > Betaproteobacteria > Burkholderiales > Oxalobacteraceae > Janthinobacterium > Janthinobacterium algoris. The sequence goes on from NZ_JBNYXZ010000011.1 coordinate 70,430, forward strand.
ATAAGTGTGTATTCCGGGGCTGACGTCACGCAAGGTTCAGACGCAAAAAACCCGCCGAAGCGGGTTTTTCACTCTACAGCCAAACCAAAAACTTAGAACTGGTTCATGGTGTTGTCTTTACCAGCAGCCTTCAGCGCGGCTTCGCCGCTGAAGTAATCCTTGTGATCGTCGCCGATGTCCGAGCCGGACATGTTTTGATGTTTCACGCAGGCGATGCCCTGGCGGATTTCCTTGCGCTGCACGCCGGCCACGTAGCCCAGCATGCCTTGGTCGCCGAAGTATTCCTTGGCCAGGTTGTCGGTCGACAAGGCGGCCGTGTGGTAGGTAGGCAGGGTGATCAGGTGATGGAAGATGCCGGCTTCGCGGGCCGAGTCGGCCTGGAAAGTGCGGATTTTCTCGTCGGCCGTGATCGCCAATTCCGTCTGGTCGTATTCCACGCTCATCAGCTGGGTGCGTTCGTAGGCGGACACGTCCTTGCCGTCGGCCTTCATGATGTCATACACCTGCTGGCGGAAGTTCAGGGTCCAGTTGAACGATGGGCTATTGTTGTACACCAGCTTGGCGTTCGGGATGACCTTGCGGATTTCGCTGACCATGCCGCCGATTTGCGCGATATGCGGTTTTTCCGTTTCGATCCACAGCAGGTCGGCGCCGTTTTGCAGCGAGGTGATGCAGTCCAGCACGCAACGCTCTTCGCCGGAACCGGCGCGGAACTGAAACAGGTTGCTCGGCAGGCGTTTCGGACGCAGCAGCTTGCCTTCGCGCTTGATGATGACGTCGCCATTGCCCAGCGCGTCGGCCGACACTTCTTCGCAGTCGAGGAAGGCATTGTATTGGTCGCCCAGGTCGCCTGGTTCATTGGTGACGGCGATCTGCTTGGTCAGGCCGGCGCCCAGCGAATCGGTGCGGGCGACGATGATGCCGTCGTCCACGCCCAGTTCCAGGAAAGCGTAGCGGATGGCGCGGATCTTGGCCAGGAAGTCTTCGTGCGGTACCGTGACTTTACCGTCCTGGTGGCCGCATTGTTTCTCGTCGGATACCTGGTTTTCGATCTGGATGCAGCAGGCGCCCGCTTCGATGAATTGTTTTGCCAGCAAATAGGTCGCTTCGGCATTGCCGAAACCGGCGTCGATGTCGGCGATGATGGGCACGACGTGGGTCACATGGCCGTCGATCTTGGCCTGGATCGCTTGTTTCTCAGCACCTTGGGCGGCGTCCAGCTGGCGGAACAGGCCGCCCAGTTCGCGGGCATCAGCCTGGCGCAGGAATGTGTACAACTCGCGGATCAAGCTGGTGACGGCGGTTTTTTCATGCATCGACTGGTCTGGCAGCGGGCCAAACTCGGAGCGCAGGGCAGCGACCATCCAGCCGGACAGGTAGAGGTAGCGGCGGTCGGTGCTGTTGAAGTGCTTCTTGATCGAGATCATCTTTTGTTGACCGATGAAACCATGCCAGCAGCCGAGCGACTGTGTGTACTTGGAGGGGTCCGCATCGTAGGCAGCCATGTCGTTGCGCATGATCTTGGCCGTGTAGCGGGCAATGTCCAGGCCGGTCTTGAATTTGTTCTGGGCGCGCATGCGGGCGGCGGACTCGGGATTGATGGCATTCCATGCGCTACCTTGTTGCTCTTTCAAACCGGCAACAGCCTTGATGTCGTCTTGATATTGGGACATGTGTATCTCCTAAAGAAAAACTAAGTTTGAGAAAATCGTCGAGTGCGCCGCTTTGTCGATGCGAACTGCATGACTAAATAGTAGGCCGATTGGCGCCGATGTTCAAGTCTTATATAAGACATATAACTTAAATTTATTCCTTGTTTTTCAACGACTTAATTTGTATTTTTTGCGATGTGGAATGAATTTTCAAAAAGCGAGAGCATTAATGGCTGAGTCCGCTGTTTGAAATCCCGTAATGTGAAACGCCTTTTCAGATTTTGGTGCAGCGCGACAAATCGGGGTGTAAAAAAGCCACCCGAAGGTGGCTTGCGCCGCAGGCGGCTGATCTACCGTCCCACGGTCTGCCGTTGGTCCTTGATGAACAGCGCCGTCAGCATGCCGATCACGCACACGCCGATCACGTAGTAGGCGGGGCCCAGCACGTTGTTCTTCAGCATCAGGGTCACGACCACCGGCGTCAGGCCGCCGAAAATCGCGTATGACAAGTTGTAGGAAAACGAGAGTCCAGAAAAGCGTACCTGAGCTGGAAACGCTTGCACCAGCACGTAAGGCACGGCGCCGACGACGCCGACGCACAGGCCCGTCATGGCGTACAGGGGCAGCAGCAGGTCGGGGCGGCTGCCGATGGTGGTGTAGAAAATATAGGTACTGATGGCCAGCAGCACGGAGCCGACGAAGATCACGCGCTTGCCGCCCAGGCGGTCGGCCAGCATGCCGGCGATGATGCAGCCGAAGGCCAGGCACAGCGTCGCCATGCTATTGGCCACCAGAGTGGTGCGCGGGGCGATGTGGTGGATCTTTTGCAGCAGGGCAGGCGTCATCAAAATGACGACGACGATGCCGGCCGACAACATCCACGTCAGCAGCATCGACACGGCGACAGCGCCGCGGTGGCTGCGCAATACGGCTTTCAATGGCATTTCCGTGGACAGGGCCTTGCGCTGCTGCATTTCCGCGAAGACGGGGGTTTCATGCAGCCAGCGGCGCAAATACATGGCGCCGAAGCCGAAGATGCCGCCCAGCAAGAACGGATAGCGCCAGGCGCCGCCCGTTACTTCTTCCGGTGTGTAGACGGTGTTCAAGCCCGTCGCCACGAGCGAACCGAGCAGGATGCCCACCGTCAGGCCGGCCGTCAGCGTGCCACAGGCAAAGCCCGTGAAACGGCTGGGCACGTGTTCCGAGACAAACACCCAGGCGCCCGGTACTTCGCCGCCCACGGCCGCGCCCTGGAAGATGCGCATCAGCAGCAACAGCAGCGGGGCGGCCAGGCCGATGGTGGCGTACGTCGGCAGCAGGCCGATCAGCAGTGTCGGCACCGCCATCATCAGGATGGACAGGGTGAACATGCGCTTGCGGCCCAGCAAGTCGCCGAAGTGGGCCATGACGATGCCCCCAAGCGGGCGCACCACGTAGCCGGCGGCGAAGATGCCGAAGGTTTGCAGCAAACGCAGCCATTCCGGCATTTCCGGCGGAAAGAACAGCTGGCCGATGGCATTGGCGAAGAAGACGAAGATGATGAAATCGTAGAATTCCAGCGCGCCACCCAGGGCGGCCAGCGACAGGGTTTTATAGTCTTGTTGGGTGAGGGGACGGCTTGCGGCGTCGATTGCGGCGGTGTTGGAAGTAGGCATGTGTCTCGTTCTTGTGTGTTATCGGAGATTGCCGGACCTAGCATACGCATTTCCGCCGCGTGAGTAAACGCGTGGGATGGGCAGTCGCCTCAGCTGTGCTTAATACAAGTGCTTAATACAACGCCGCTATCATCAGCGTGGACTTCATTGGAAAGGACACAGTATGCATATCATGAACGTGGGCACCAGCCGGGGCCTGGGGCGCGCGCTGGTGGATGGCTTGCTCGCTGACGGGCACACCGTCATCGGCGTATCGCGCCAGCAGCCTGCCGACTTGCCCGCAGGGCAGGGCACGCAGCTGCAATGGATCGCGGCGGACCTGGCTGTGCCGACCGATGCCGTCGAACGCATTGCGCGCCAGGCACCTGCCGCGCTGGACGCGGTCATCTACAACCTGGGCGTATGGGAAGAAAAGGCCTTCAGCGACGACTACGCTTTTCTCGATGATGCGGACGAGGCCATCGTCGACATGGTCAATACCAACATCACGGCGACCATTTTGCTGCTCAAGCGCCTGGTACCCCGCTTGCTGGCCAGCAGCAAGCCGCAGCTGATACTCACGGGGTCGACGTCCGGCCTGCGCCAGAGCGGCCGCCCGGAAGTGACGTTCAGCGCCTCGAAATTCGCCCTGAACGGCATCGCCGCCGCCTTGCGTGAAGGTTTCTGCACGCAGGGACTGGCCGTGACGGCGCTGCAACTGGGTTACCTGAATACCTACGATGGCTTGTCGGTGCCGCTGGCGGACGCCGCCGCGCGGGGCGAGGGCGAGCTGATCCCCGTGCATGATGTCGTTGCCGTCGGGCGTATGCTGCTGAGCCTATCGAATGCCTCGTTCGTGCGCGAACTGGTGCTGCCGGCGCTGCGCGACGAGCGTTTCTAGCTTATTTCCAAGCTTTACGCGTCTTTGCCGTAGACCTCGGACCAGCCGAGACGCTCTTCCAGCCAGTCATCCACTTCGGAGGAGTCCATTTGCAGCAGCAGGGCGCCCAGCCGCAGCTTGTCCTTGGCAAGGGCAAGCACGGCGAGCACGGCTTCCAGCATGACGGGGTCGAGTTGACCCTGCAGGTCGCGCGCGGCGATGGCGGGTAGTTGCGCCCAGGCTACCTAGTGGTGCGGCTCTTCCCACAGCTCATGCCACAGGTCTTCGCCCGCCTGCATGGCCTTGAGCGCCTCGGCCACGTCGTAAGGCATGCGGTAGCCGCCTTCCAGGGTGGGCCAGATGGGATCGTCGAGTGATAGCAGCATTGCTTTCCTTCCTTCATCTATACAGTAATTATGGTTGGCGCGCATACGCAAACATATGCTGCACATATTCGGCCTTGCCTAGCGGCACGCCGTTATGGCGCAGGATGTTGTAGGCCGTCACCAGGTGAAAATAGAATTGCGGCGTGGCCCAGTTGAGCGCGTATTCCTGGCCCGTCATGTCGAAGCTCAGGCCGTCGGCCAGGGTGATCGATACTTGCCGCTCTGCGCCAGCGTTGATCACTGCGCGGTCCGCCGAGGCGAGCATCGCCAGGGTATCCTCGATCAACGCCTTGGCTTGCCGCATGTTGGCGGGCGTGGCGAGTTGGGGCAGCGCCTGCTGCGTCAGCCGGCACACGGCTTCCTGCGCCTGGGTGCAGGTGAATTCCACCTGCCGCGCCAGGGTGTGCATGTCGGGCGCCAGCCGTGCGTCGAGCAGATTTTGTACCTCAAACTCTAGTGCCTGGGCGCGTTCCTCGCCTTTAGTCAACAGCGTTGTCAGGGAGCGCAGCATCTGTGCAAAGCAGGCGATGGTGATGGCGTAGACCGACATGGACTTCCTCATGTAGTTGGGGATGAGTTGGGAGCGGAAAGGCGCGCGGCTCTTGCGCAAACGGCGCGAAGCTTGGCATGCGGCCTTGCGCTCAGGCGCCCACATTGAATAGTTCGGCCTTCCAGAGTTCAAGGGCGGTCGGCATGCACACATAGAGGGGCAAGAGCGATGCCAGCATTATGCCCGGGCCAGCCATGTTTCAGCGTGCCGATTGAACATGCTACAGTCCGCCTTTGCCGCCAGCCTGGCGCAGCTTGCCTGGACCAATGACCGATGCCCACCTGGACTTCCCCGCCACAACTCGTCGCCCTTGCCGCCTTCTATGCGCAGGCGCAAGCCCAGCCGGATGCCTTCAGCGACGCGGCCTTCCTCGATGCCGTCAAGACTGCCCACTGGCCCACCAACTGCTGGAGTTATGTGGATGCATCGTTCGCCATCATCGCGCCCGCCTGCCTGCTGCGTCCGCATTTGACCGCCGAGCTGATCGCCTTGCCCATCGCCGCCATGATCGCGGGCGGCCTGGAAGATGCGGGGCAAGTCATCGCGATTGGCCTGGACTGCGCCACGCGCAGCGCGCTGTACGTTGAGCCCAGCGATGAGGGCAAGCGCTGGCTGACGCAGGTGTGGCCGACTCTGGGCACGATGGCCGAGGCGGTATTCCAGGCCGGGTGGCAAGCGGCGATGGTGGAGGATGAAGACGAACTAAGCCTGCGGTTGACCTGGAAGGCAAGTTTGAGTTAGGATATACGTAACTACTTACGCATATCTCCCTAATCATGTCCTCCAACCTGCAAACCTACGGCTCACTGATGCTGGCCAGTCGCCTGCGCCGTCTTTCCGATCAACTGTATGCCGGCGTCGATACCAGTTATGTGGCGGCGGGCGTCGAGCTGACGTCGCGTTGTTTCCCCTTGTTATTGCTGCTGCGCGACAACGGCCCCACGGCGATCACGGCCCTGGCCGCGCAGATCGGGCAGACGCACCCGGTGGTGGTGCAACTGGGGCGCAAGCTGCTCGATGCTGGCGTGGTGGCGGAAATGCCGGACGCCAAGGATGAGCGGCGCCGCCTGCTGGCGCTGACCGACGCCGGGCAAGCCTTGCTGCGCAACATGGCGCCCCTGTGGGACGATGTGCGCGCGGCCGTCGACGCCGTGTTCGAGCAAGGCACACCGCAGCTGATGGCCAGCGTGGACCGGGCGGAAGCGCGCTTGCAGGCGCAAGGCTTTGGCGAGACGATCGCCGCCTGCCGGCGCCAGCGCGAACGGGCCGCCGTGGAAATCATCGACTACGACGCCCACTATGCGGCCGATTTCAAGCGCCTGAATATCGCCTGGCTGGAGCGCTATTTCTATGTCGAGGCGCTCGACGACATGGTGCTGTCCGATCCGCAACGCTCGATCCTCGACGCTGGCGGGCAGATTTTCCTCGCGCGCCTCGATGGAGAAATCGTTGGCACTTGCGCGCTGATCCGTGCCGGCAACGCCAGCATCGAGCTGTCGAAGATGGCTGTCACACCAGAATGCCAGGGTATGGGCATCGCGCGGCGGCTGATCGAACGGGCCTTCCATGCCTTCGAGGCCAGCGGCGCACAACTGCTGTTCCTGGAGTCGAACAGCAAGCTGGCGCCCGCCATCCGCCTGTACGAAAGCAGCGGTTTTACGCACGTGGCGCGTCCAGCCGGCGATGCCCATTACCAGCGTGCCGACGTCTACATGGAGTGGCAGGGCAGGTAGCGCACGTTGGGCTTGCCATGCGGCGCTCCCTATCGGCCGTCTCCCGCGTTACAATACGCGCACCCAATAACGGAACCTAGGTTCCACTATCGAGAGACGCCGACGCCGCATGCCTTCCTTCCCGATGCCCTTCCCGCAGATGATCGTTCCACCTGAGCCCACCCAGGCGCGCAGCAAACAAGCGTTCGAGCGCTTGCTGCTGGTGGGCGAACAGTTGCTGGCGGAAAACCGTTTCGATGAAATCGGCGTGGCCGACCTGGCCAGGCTGGCGGAAACATCGGTCGGCACCTTTTACCGCTTGCTGGGCGACAAGGACACCTTGAGCCGCTTGCTGCTGCAGCGCTTTTTTTCCGACATGGTGGAAAAGGTCGAGACCCTGACGGAACTGCGCCAGTGGGAAACGCGCAGCCTGGAAGACTTCATCCGCGCCATGGTGGCCATGTTCGTGGCCGTGAATGGCGGGCGCAGCGGCGTCTTGCGGGCCTTGATCACGCGCGCGTCGCAGGATGCGCAATTTCGTGACAGGGTGCACCAGATAAATCATTTGATCTCGCAACGCACGGTTGCCGTGCTGGCCAGCAAGTCGGCCAGCATCCGCCACCCGAACCCCACGCAGGCGATGATGGTGGTGCCGCCCGTGCTGCTGGGCATCTTGAACCAGCACACCCTGACGGGTTCGCTGTCCTTTTTATCGGGCGCGGCACTGGAAGATGAACTGGTGCGTGTTGCTTTAAATTACCTGACTTGAGATAACCTAAGATATTTAGCGATTTAACTTGAAATCGGAATTCGGATTCCGTATTATGTTTTCCAACAGCAGGAAAACAGATTCCTGCACCTGAACACAAAGCATGTTCAACAGCAAGGAGACAGAATGCGGCGTCACACGACATCCGATGTTCCATTGCATTACCTCGACCTCGGCAAGGCGCAGGGCGAGCCCGCGCAGTCAGAGCCCGTTTTCTTGTTGCATGGCCTCGGGTCCTGCGGCGAAGACTGGCGCCCGCAAATCGATGCCCTCGGCATTAGTTATCGCCTGATCGTGCCCGATATGCGCGGCCATGGCGCCAGTCCCGCGCCGGGTGGCGACTGGCAGATCGGCGACTTTGCCAACGACCTCTTCAACTTGATGGACCAGCTCGACGTGCCGCGCGCGCACATCGTCGGCTTTTCCCTGGGCGGCATGGTGGGCCTGGAAATGGCTAACCGCGCGCCCGGCCGCGTGGCCAGTTTGTGCCTGATCAATTCCCAGCCGTTTCAGGGCAGCAAGCCGGCATCTTTGCTGTTTGCCTACTGGCTGCGCCGTACGGTGATTGCCACCCTGGGCTTGAAGCCCATGGGCAAGATCATCGGCAAGAAACTGTTTCCCGATCCAGCCCAGCAAGCGCTGGTCGAGCGCTTCGCCACGCAGATGGCAGGCATGGACAAGCGCGCCTACCTGGCCGCGCTGGACGCCATTTTCCACTGGGACATCGACATTCATTTCCAGGCCCTGGCCATGCCCGTCTTCATCATGGCGGCCGACCAGGATTACACGCCCGTCGCCAGCAAGCGGGCCTTTGCCGCACAGTTTCAGCAGTGCGAGATCGAGATTATCGCGAACTCGCGCCACGCCACGCCCCTGGACCAGGCGCAGCGTGTGAATACCTTGTTGCAGTCCTTCCTCGCCACACATTCAAAATAAACAGGCCACTCGCCACACGGGCAGGGAGCCGGGAAACAGTCATCGCAGGGCAGGTGCTCGCTACACGCGCGCCGGTACCGCTACGTCTTGCGAGTCTGGAATCCGGCCGTCTTCCCTGGTGGCAAGCAAGCCTGACATTGGAGACGCTATGAAACTTGCTTTGAAATTAATGCCCGCCGCCCTCGCCGTTGCCGGTGCCTTTGCCACCCAGGCCCAGGCGCAGGAAGCCACTCCCGCTGCTGCCAGCACGGCCCAGGAAGCCAGCGATGCGAAAGAACGCATGGAAACCGTCACCGTTTCCGCCCGCCGCCGCGAAGAGCGGCTGCAGGACGTGCCGCTGGCCGTCACGGCGTTTTCCGCCAAGGCCCTGGAACGGGCGAATATCCAGAACCTGGCCGACTTGCAGGAGCGTGTGCCGAACCTGACCGTGTACGCTTCGCGCGGCACGAACACCACCCTGACGGCTTTCATCCGCGGCGTGGGCCAGGCCGACCCCGTCTGGGGCGTGGACCCGGGCGTGGGCATTTATTTTGACGACGTCTACATGGCTCGTCCGCAAGGCGCCCTGCTCGACGTGTTCGACGTGCAGCGCATCGAAGTGCTGCGCGGCCCGCAAGGCACCCTGTACGGCAAGAACACCATTGGCGGCGCCATCAAGTACATTTCGCGCCCATTGGCGAAGGAAAACGGCGCTTTGGCGGAAGTGGGTATCGGTAATTACAACCAGCGCAACTTCAAGGCCGCCTTCAATCTGGCCAACGAGAACGGCACCTGGCGCGCGCGCCTGGCGGCTGCCAAGCTGGACCGCGACGGCTTCGGCCGCAACACCTTCAATGGCGAACAGGTCAGCGACCAGGACAGCACGGCCGCGCGCCTGTCCGTCGGTTACTTTCCGCAGGGTATCCCTTTGACCGTCGTGCTGAGCCTGGACGCCACGGACGACAAATCGGGCGTGCGCGGCTTCCAGCGCATGGGCGTGAGCGCTTTCGACCCGCTCAAGCGGCCCGCCAGCACGGACGCGTATGACATCCAGAGCGGCATGCCGGGCAACAACTTCACGCACAACCGTGGCGGCTCGCTGGTGGCCAACTACGCGCTGTCGAACGAGTGGTCCGTGAAAGTGATCGGCGCCAAGCGGCGCAGCACATCCGAGCAAACCATCGACTTCGACGGCTTGCCGCAGCCCATCGCCGACGTATTCGGCGACTCGCGCGACGAGCAGAAGAGCCTGGAATTGCAAGCGTCGTACAGCGGCGACTACGGCGCCGGCGTGATCGGCCTGTACCGCTTCGAAGGCACGGCCGGCGGCGGCATCTACAACAACTTCCTGGGACGCCAGTTCACGGCCGCCGTCAGCACGGTAGAGACGGACAGCACGGCGCTGTACACGGACTGGACCTGGCCGCTGGGCAAGGTGTGGAGCATCAATGCGGGCTTGCGCCACACGCGCGAGGAAAAGCGCGCCATCGTGCTCAACCGCGCTTTTGCCGACGTGGGCTTTACGCGGCCCATCCAGACGGCGGCCGACTTCGACAAGTCCTTGTCGGTCAGCAATACCTCGCCGAAAATCTCCGTGCGCTACGAAGCGTCGAAGACGACGAATTTCTACAGCAACCTGTCGCGCGGTTTCAAATCGGGCGGCTACAACGTGCGCGCCAACAACCTGGTGGTGCCCGATTCCGCGCGGCCCTACAAGGATGAAAAACTCGACGCGCTGGAAGTGGGCATGAAGTACGCGGCGCCGGACGATACGTTTGACGCCAACGTGGCCCTGTTCTACAACCGCTACAAGGATATCCAGTTGTCCGTCTTCACCAGCTATGTGCAGCCGGGCGGCGTACCGGGCTTCTATGGCGACTTTACGAATGCGGGCAAGGCCACCGTGAAAGGGGCCGAGTTCGAATTTTCGTGGCGGCCAAACCGCCAGTGGGAGGTCAACGGTTTCCTCGCCCTGCTGAACGCCGGCTATGACGAGTTCATGAGCGGCGGCAAGAACATTGCGGATACGCAAAAGTTCAGCAACACGCCGCGTCGGCAAGTGGGCTTGAATCTGACGCGCACGGACCGCGATGTGTTTGGCGGGGCCTTGCGCAGCATGGTCGGCTATGGCTACCGCAGCAAGGTGTATCCGACCACGGACTTGAGCGAGACCCTGGCGCAAGGCGGCTACAGCATCTGGACGGCGGGTGTCGTCTGGGAAGCGCCAAAGAACTGGACCTTCAGTCTGCATGGCAGCAACCTGGGCAATAAACGCTACCGCACGGATGGCTACAACATTCCCGCCGTGTTCATCCTCGACGGTTTCTACGCTCCACCGCGCCAAATCATCGCCAAGGCAGGCTATAAATTTTAAGAGGTTGTAGAAGTGCCGGCTTGATGTGTATCAAGCCGGTTTGTTGTCGCTGTTTTCGTCGTTAATAATAATCAGGAGACTGGCATGGCACATCTGAATCAGCAACTGCGTCACTTGTTATCTGCAATCATCGCCGCCTGCGGCTTGCTGGCCGCGCTGCCGGCCTCTGCTGGGCAGTGGGACTTCGGCCTGTATGCGAGCCTGTGGGGGGCACGTGAATACCAGGTCTGGTTACCGAGCAATTACAATCCGAACACGCCGCTGCCCGTGGTGTTGATGCTGCACGGCTGTGGTTCCGAGCCCAACAGCATGGCCGCCGTCAGCCGCTACAACCAGCTGGCTGATAGCGAAAACTTTATCGTCGTCTATCCGCGCCAGAACGCCACGGCCAATCCCATGCGCTGCTGGAATTTCATGCTGCCGCTGAACCAGGAGCGTGGCACGGGCGAGCCGGCCGTGCTAATGGGCATCTTGAACAAGGTCAAGAACAAGTATGCGGTGCAAGACAGCCGCGTGTATGTCACGGGCATTTCGGCGGGCGGCGCCATGGCCTCCATCATGGCTGCCTGCTACTCCGATGTGTTCGCCGCCGTGATGGTGCACTCGGGCGGCATGTACAAGGGGGCCATCGGCATGCTCACGGCCGCCGACTCCCTCTTCAACGGCAGTTCCTTCGACCCGAAAATACGCGGCAAGGATGCCTGGCGCTGCTCCGGTTCGCCGCGCCGGCTAATGCCGACGATGGTGTTCCACGGCACCTCCGACATCGTCGTCAACCCCCTCAACGGCGAGCAAACCATCGAGCAATTCTTGCAGACCAGCGATGTCGGCGACGATGGCCTCGACAATGACAGCGTGCGCTACCGTGCCGACAGCATCGTGCGCCAGACGGTGCCGTACGGCCGCAGTTACTCCATCGATACGTATCTGCACAACGGCGCCGTCATCGCACAAAAGTACACGGTGGAAGGCATGAATCACGCGTGGAGCGGCGGTCCGCCAGGCTGGCCATTCAGCGATGAGCTGGGACCGGACGCCACTGTAATCAGCTGGAATTTCTTCAAGAATGTCCAGCGCTAATGCTGTGAGGAAATGTGCAGCTTGTACAATGGGGCGCAGCGATAGCGCCCCATTGTTTATGCCTGTGAACCATCCCATGCCTGTTTGCCGCCTGCTGTCCTGTCTTGCCCTTGTATTGCTGTCCGCTTGCGCCAGCGTCGCCCCGTCCGCACCATCGGCGGCCTACGCGCAAGCATTCGAGCGTGCCGCCCAGCAAGACAGCATGCGCAGCGAATGCGACTGGAGCGTGCGCTATGCGCCCGTCGCACCCAAGGACGCCAGCGTGGCGCAACTGCAGGCCATCGCCACGGCGCGTCTGGCGGCCCTGCAACTGGCGCCCGCCTGGACCTTGGCCATGCCCGGCAGCGAGGCGCACGTCTTTAGCGACTCGGAGCAAGACCGCGCCGGGCTGCAATTGTTGCTGAGCATCGTCTTGCCCGCCATGGAGCGCTACCCGGCAGGCGTCTTCGCGCGCACGGGCTTGCGCCACGTCGTGCTGGTGAAAGACTTGAGCGTGGACGGCCAGCGCCGCCTGGCCATGCCTGCGCCGGAAATCGACAGTGTCGTCTATGCCGACAACCTGCTGGCCGCGCTGTGTCCGTCCGGCATGGAGCTGCGCGTGCACCACGAGTATTACCACTTCATCGAATACCGCCTGTTCAACGATTTCTATTACCGCGACCCCGCCTGGCTGGCCCTGAACCCGCCCGGCACGGCCTACGGCAAGGGCGGCGCCACGGCCTACGGCAAGGGTTTTCAAAACCTCGGTCACCCGCAACCGGGCCTCATCAGCCTGTACGCAGCCTACGGCCCCGAGGAAGATAAGGCGGAGGTGTTCGGCTGGATGATGACGCCTGCGTACGCGCTGCGGCTGGAGCAGTGGAGCTTGACGGATGCAGCGCTGGCGGCCAAGCGGCACGTCTTGCGGCAAGTACTGGACAGCAAGACAACTTCTGACTAAAGATAAAGCCGGTTTCTCCAGCTGGCGCACGTCCTGACGCCCGCTGCTCCCTGTATTTCGTGGTAACTATATAATCTGCGCTTGGGCGATACCCGCCCCTGAACTCCGATTGAAGGAATGCCATGCCAGGATCCATGCCAAGATATATTGTGCGCCCCTTGGCGCTGTGTGTAGTGTCGGCCGTGTGCCTCTCTGCCAGTGCCGCCGAGGCGGTGGTGGATGCGCAGCAGCGCGCGTCCTTGCTGGAATTTTATGCGCAGCAGTATCCGGACGAGCCCGCTGCACGCACCGTGTTCGAGAGCGTGCCGGTGGTAGGTGGCCGCGGCAGCGAAGTGGTGGGCAGCGTGGAAACGCCGCCATATCGCGGCCATGGCGCGCTGTGCCGTACGCAGCGTACCAAGTTCGTGTTGCACGGCGAGGGCAAGCAGGCGCGCTGGCAGGAGGCGGGCATGGAGTATTTCGCCTGGCTCGACCTTGGCACCTGCCGCGCGGTGGCCGAACCCGTGCGCATGCTGCAGCGCATTCCCGATGTGGAACTGGAAGGCGTGTTGCTGTACCAGAAGCCGCTGCTGGAGCGGGCACGATTATTAATGGCCGGCAATACGGCCTGTGCCCCATTGCGGGCGCTGAAGTTTACGCTGGCGGCCGTCGACGTGGGCTCCGCTGCGCCGCGTGCCGAGGAGCGTTATGCGCTGGTGTTCAAGAGCGACCGCGACAGCTACGCCCGCGTCTGGCTGCGCAAGAGCGGTGCCCAGTATGAAGCCTGGAATGTGACTTGCCCGCCAGTGCTGTAGACTGCTCGCCCTTTGCTCGATTCTTCTTTTTGACTGTTGCAACCATGAACCAACATTCCACTTCCGCCCGCAGTTGGGGCACTATCGTCACGCACAGCGACGAGATGGCTATCATCTACCGCTATGTCGACGCCTTCCATGACGACTGGGACCTGTCGTCGCAGCCTGACCGCATCATCATTGCCTGGCGTTATGAGGACGAAACGGGCATGCCCGCGCCGAACGAGCGCGAGCATATGGAAGAGCTGGAAGCGGCGCTGGAACCGGTCGTGGAAGCGGATGGTTTCGCCACCCTGGCGCTGGTTTCGACGGGCGAAAACTTGCGCGAATGGATTTATTACACGCAGTCGGGCGAAGAGTTTTTCAATCGCCTCAACACGGCGTTGGCGTCGCGCCCGAAATTCCCGATCGATATCCGCAGCGCGGCCGACCCCGCCTGGTCCACGTATGCGGGCTTCATGGCTGCCCTGCCGAAGTAATTACGCCAGCGCGGCCGTCACGATGCGCGTGGCGGCCGTGATGATGTCCTGATTCGTGTCCGCTTTTTTCTGTTCGCGCGTGTAGTACACGGCGATCAGCAGCGGCGCGCCGCTGGCCGGGTAGGCAACGCCGATATCGTTGACGCTGCCGTAGGCGCCCGAGCCCGTCTTGTCGGCCACCTGCCAGCCGGCCGGCATGCCGGCGCGGATGCGTTTGTCGCCCGTGGTGTTGCCGCGCATCCAGGCGTCCAGTTGCTGGCGCTGCGGCGCTGGCATGCTATTTCCCAATAACAATTGTTGCAAACTGTGTGCCATCGATGCAGGGCTGGCTGTGTCGCGCACTTCGCCTGGGATGGCGCTATTGAGTTCCGTTTCCCAGCGTTCCAGTTGGAACACCGTGTTGCCGATGCTGCGTGCAAACGCCGTCACGGCTTGCGGCCCGCCTAATACTGTCATCAAAAAATTGGCCGCGCTATTGTCGCTGTACTGCAAGGTGGCGGCGCACAGGTCCGCCACGCTCATGCCGTCGGCCAGATGCTTTTCCGTTATTGGCGAATACGTGACCAGGTCTTTTTTCTCGTAACGCACGTGCTGATCCAGCAAGCCCTGCTGGCTGACGCTGCGGGCCAGCACGGCGGCCGCCAGCATGGCCTTGAAGGTGCTGCACAGGGGAAAGCGTTCGTCGGCGCGGTAGGCGACGCGCAGGTCGCTGCCCTGGCGCCAGGCGGCAACGCCGAGGCGTCCGCCTGCGGCCTGTTCCAGCGCGGCCAGTTGCGTCTGGGCGGCGGCGATGCGGGGGGCGGGCGCGGCAAACAGCAGCGGTGTCGGGCACAGCAGGGCGGCGGCGCCGGCCAGCAAGAGGTGGCGGCGGACTTGGTTTGTGGAGTCAGTCATGGTCTGCAGGTGTTTTTGGCGTGGAAAGGGTGGCCAGCAATTCGCCGATGGCGAGCAGGCTGGCCGGTTTGGTCAGATGGTGGTCGAAGCCGGCCGCGCTCGATTGGCTGCGGTCGTTTTCGGCACCCCAGCCCGTCAATGCGACGAGCACGACGTTGGCGCCGGCCGGTATCCGGCGCAGCGCGCGTGCCACGTCGTAGCCGCTCATGCCGGGCAAGCCGATGTCGAGGAAGATAACGTTTGGCAAAAATTGCGGCGCCACGGCCAGGGCTTGCTCGCCGTCGTGGGCCACTTGCGTGGCATGGCCCATCATGTCGAGCACTGCGGCGAGGGTATTGGCCGCATCGGCGTTGTCGTCGACCACCAGCACGCGGAAGCGTGGGCCGCTGGCGGCGCCGGCCGGCGAGGCCAGTGCGGCGGGAACGGCCACTACGGCAGGTACGGCTGGGTCCGCCGCCAGCAGGGGCAGGCGCACACTGAAGGTGCTGCCCAGGCCGGCGCCGGGACTGGCCGCCGTGGCGCTGCCGCCATGCAACTCGGCCAGGCGCCGCACCAGCGACAGGCCGATGCCCAAGCCGCCCTGAGCCCTGCCCATGTTTTGCCCCACCTGCGTAAACATGTCAAACACGGTCGTGATCGATTCTGCGGGAATGCCCACGCCGCTGTCCTGCACTTCGATCAGCACCTCGTTGCCGTCGTGCAAGGCGCGCAAGCTGATGTGCCCGCCCGCTGGCGTGTACTTGGCGGCATTGTTGAGCAAGTTGCCCAGCACTTGCGCCAGCCGCGTGGGGTCGGCCTCGAGCCGCAGCGGTTCTTCAGCGAGTTGCACCTGCAACTGGTGGCGGCCCGCTTCGATCAGCGGCATGCTCGTTTCCACGGCGCTGGCGATGATGGTTTTCAAGTCTGCCCGTTCCAGCTTGAGTTCGATCTGGCCTCGCGTGATGCGGGCCACGTCCAGCAAATCATTGACCAGATGCACCATCTGATTGACTTGCCGTTCCATCACGTCGCGCACGCGCGCCACTGTGGCGGGCTTGTCGGCGGCCAGGTGCATGATTTGCAAGCCGTTGCGGATGGGCGCCAGCGGGTTGCGCAGTTCGTGCGCCAGGGTGGCCAGAAATTCCGTCTTGCGCCGGTCCATCTCGGACAGGTTGTCTGCCAGTTGGCGCAATTGCTGCTCCGAGCGCTTGCGTTCGCTGATGTCGCTGAACAGCACCGTCAGCAGGCGGCTGCCGGGACCGCCCAGGCGCGCGGCGAAGACTTCGAACCAGCGCTCCATGGCCACGGCTTCGTTTTCGTAGTGCACGGGCTCGCCGGTTTTGACGACCTGGTCGTACAGGTCGAACCAGTGCTGGTCGTGCTCGGGCACGAAGCTGCGGATGGTCTTGCCGATGGCGTTGTCCAGCCCCGACTGCTTGACGAAGGCGGGGTTGCCTTCCAGGTAACGGAAATCGATGGGGCGGCCCTGCTCGTCGTACAGCATTTCAATGACGCAAAAGGCCTGATCCATCAGGTCGATCAGGGTGCGGTAGCGTTCCTCGCTGCGGCGCAGCGCATCTTCCACTTGTTTCTGGCGCGTGATGTCGAGCAGCACGCCTGGAAATTGCAAGGGCGTGCCATCGGGGGCGTATTCCGCGCGGCCCCGCGCGATGACCGAGCGGTACTGACCATCGCCGGCACCGATGCGGTAGCTGGCCTCGAAGGGCGCGTGCTCGTGCAGCGCCTGGGTAATCTGCGCGCTGACTTGCTCGCGGTCATCGGGATGGATGATGTCCAGATAGCGCGCCAGCGGTGCCGCCGTGGCCGCACCAGCATTCACGGGGAATAAGCGCGCCATATTGCCGTCGGCCGTGACCCGGTCGGCCGCGATGTCCCAGTTCCAGGTGGCCACTTCGCCGGCCGCCAGGGTCAGGCGCAGGGTTTCCTCGTTCTGCTTGCTGGCCGTCAGGTCGAGCGAAATGCCGGACAGGGCAATCACATTGCCGGCACCGTCGCTGGTGCAGGTGCCGCGCATATGCGCCCAGTGCAGCGCGCCATCGGGCCAGCGCACGCGGATGTCGATCTCGAAATCGCTGGCGCCGGCGATGGCCGCATGCACCACCGTCTGCCACTGCTGCAGGTCGCCCTCGAGCATGGCGCCCGTCAACTGTGCGTAATCGATGTGGCTGGCAAGCGGCAGGCCCAGATTGGTCTTGAACGCATCGGAGCAGGCCATGCTGCCGCTGCCCAGGTCGATCTCCCACGTGCCCATGCGACCGCCCTGCATGGCCAGGCGCAGCCGCTGTTCCGTCTGCCGTTGCTGCGTCACGTCGCAATGCGAGCCCAGCCATTCAACGATGCTGCCGTCCGGCCCGCACACGGGCAGCATGCGCACAATCATATTGCGGTAGGTGCCGCTGACGTGGCGCAGCCGGTATTCCGCTTCGAACACAGTCGTCAGATGCGACGGCATGACGTAAGGCAAGTTGCGGTCGTCCGGATGCAGGGCATTGAGCCAGCCGCGGCCCAGCAGTTCGGCTTCGGTCTGGCCCGTGAAGGCGCGCCAGGAAGGCTGGTCGGCATCGAACTGGCCGAAGCTTTTCGTGCTCCAGACGATGTCGCAATGGGCACCCAGCAGTAAATGTGCGGCCTGGGCGGCGGCGATGGAGGACGGTACGGCGTTGCTGGGCTGGCTCGGTTCGGACATGGAGGCGATCGACGATGGTGCAAGGGGATGCAGGGGCCGCCACCGCACTGAAATGGGGCAGCCGTGCAACTCAATTCTGGCGATATTACAACTATTTTTACCCTCAGGGCTGTCTTGCAGGATGCCAGTTCTGCTTTCGGCTGACCAGGAAAAAAAGGTGTGGCCTGCGGCAAATCAACTGGTGAAACTACAAGGCGAGGGCGCTATTGTGGCTGAATAACCACTAGTCTGCCCTTTATGTTGATGAATGAATATTTTACATAACAATATTCTTGCAGCGCATAAGGCGCTTGAATTAAATTGGCGCCTTACTCAAAAGTTGGTGTTCATCAGACATTCCAGAGATGCGGCCGGAACCGCTGTCAGCTTGGAGGACAGCCAGGGCAGAGCCAGTGACGCCAGGAGCGGAGAAACATCCGCTCGCGCTGCTGCACCATGACGGTGCGGAGAACGCCCGCGCCGTACATAAGCCGGAGACAGGTTGGAAGACAGATTTCGCAATTCTTTTTTAAACTTCTGGGAAACAACATGATCAAGATGTCCAAGATGCACAAGCGGTTGTGCGCCAAAAGCGCCGCCATGCTGGCACTGTCCGCCGCCCTGCCTATCGGTTCGGCGTATGCAGATGAAGTCGCTGCTGATACGGCGCCTGCCGCCAGCCAGCTGGAAACCGTGACCGTGACGGCGCAGCGCCGCAAGGAAAATATCCGCGACGTGCCCGTCTCCGTGTCGCTGTTGCGCGACGAGAAGCTCGACGTGCTGGTGTCCGGCGGTCAAGATATCCGCGTGCTGGCCGGCAAAGTACCGAGCCTGAACGTGGAATCGTCGAATGGCCGTACTTTCCCCCGTTTCTACATCCGCGGCTACGGCAATACGGACTTCAATACGTTTGCATCGCAACCTGTTTCCCTGATCTACGACGATGTCGTGCAAGAAAATCCCATTTTGAAGGGTTTCCCGATTTTTGACGTGGCCGGCGTGGAAGTGTTGCGCGGCCCGCAAGGTACCCTGTTCGGCCGCAACACGCCGGCCGGCGTGGTGAAATTCGAATCGGCCAAGCCCAAGCTGGAGAAGGTCGAAGGTTATTACAACGTCTCGACTGCAACGCATAACACCAGCAACTTCGATGGCGCCGTCAACGTCCCCTTGAGCAATGAATGGGCCTTGCGTTTTTCGACCCTGCGCCAGCACCGCGACAATTATGTCGACAACACGTTTACGGGCAAGAAAGATGCGCTGGACGGCTACAACGAACACGCCGAGCGCGTGCAATTGCTGTACGCGCCGAACGGCACGTTCAACGCCCTGTTCAATGTGCATCAGCGCACCACGACCGGCAGCGCGCGCCTGTTCTTCGCCAATGCAATCAAGAAGGGCACGAATGACCTGGTCGATGGTTTCGACCCGCAAAAATCGTACACCAATGGCCAGAACTTCCAGCGCCTGCGCACCAGCGGCGCCAGCGCCCGCCTGAGCTGGGACCTGGACAGCGTCAAGCTGTTCTCGATCACCGGCTATGAAAAGGTCAACAATTACCTGAGCCATGGCGACATCGACGGCGGCGTGCCTGGCGCCCCCAATAATTTGCCATTTCAGGTTGAAACGGCTGGCGGCATCAGCGGCGTCACCCAGTACAGCCAGGAATTCCGCGTCGAATCGAAAAACGCCGGTCCTTTGAACTGGCAGTCGGGCCTGTATTTCTTCGATGAAGATGCCAACGGTTTCACCGACAACTTCAATAGCGACACGGGCGCGCTGACCTCCCACGTGGCCAGCCATCAGAAAAACAAGGCCTGGGCCGCCTTCGGGTCCGTCAACTATGCTGTCAACGAAGATTTCATGTTGCGCGGCGGCTTGCGCTATACCAAGGACAAGAAGGATTTCAACACGATCGAAGCGGACCGCGTGAAGCAAATTTCCCCCACCAGCGCCGATGTCAGCAAGGCCAAGGTCAACTGGGACTTGAGCGGCACTTACAAGTACAACAAGGACGTGAACTTCTACGCTCGCATCGCCACCGGCTTTCGCGCGCCGAGTATCGCGCCAGCTGGCGACAAGGTGCCTGTCACCATTGCTGATGCGGAAACCATCTTGTCCTACGAGGCCGGCATTAAGGCTGACTTGTTCAACCGCCGCGCCCGCGTCGCCTTCAGCATTTACGACTACGAGATCAAGAACCAGCAACTGACCGTGGTCGGCGGCAGCTCGAACGTCAACCGCCTGATCAATGCTGCCAAGACCAGCGGCCGTGGCGTTGAGCTGGACCTGGAAGGCTTCGTGACGCCTAGCCTGAAAATGTCCCTAGGTGGCAGCTACAACTTCACCCAGATTAATGACCCTGGCCTGGCCGTCAGCAAATGCGGTTTTGCTTCCTGCACCATTCTTGATCCGATCAATGCCGCCGGCAACGTCGTCATCAACGGCAATCCGCTGCCACAGGCGCCAAAATGGATCGTCACGGCCACGGGCCGCTACTCGATCCCGATGGAAAACGGCGAATTCTTCGTCTTCACGGACTGGGCTTATCGCAGCAAGATCAATTTCTTCCTGTATGAGGCAACCGAGTTCACCGGCAAGCCGATGGTCGAAGGCGGCTTGCGCGTGGGTTATACCTGGGATGCCGGCAAGTATGAAGTGGCCGCTTTTGGCCGCAACATCACGGACACCCAACGCATCACGGGCGCCATCGACTTCAACAACCGCACGGGCTTCATCAATGAGCCACGTCAATTTGGTGTGCAATTTAAAGGCAACTTCTAATTGCCTGATACCAGGCGCCGGCCATGTGCTGGCGCCTGCATTGCTACCCGCCCGGCTCGCGCCGTGGCGGGTTTTTTTATGTGTGTTCGGGAAGTTGCGCCCGCCGCTGTCCCCAGGCGGGAATGGCTTGCCGCCAGAAATCTTCCAGGTTGTCGGCGCGTACGTCGAGACCGAGGAAGCGGGCAGCGGGCAGCAGTGCCGACGCCAGCAGTTCGGCGGCATGCGTGCCCGTATCAAAGGCGAGGGCACCCGTCTGCTTTGACAGTTTCTCGCCGCTGGCATTATTGACGACAGGTACGTGCAAAAAGCCGGGATGGGGCAAGCCCAGCACATCCTGCAGATATAGCTGGCGTGGCGTGGAGTCGAGCAAGTCCGCGCCGCGCACCACCTGCGTGATGCCCTGCGCGCCATCGTCTACCACTACGGCCAGCTGGTACGCCCAGTATCCATCGCCGCGTAGCACGATGAAGTCGCCCACTTCGGTGGCCAGATCCTGCCGCTGCGCACCATGCCAGCGGTCGGCAAAGCCATACACGGCTTGTGGCCCCTCTGGCACGCGTAGCCGCAAAGCCCGTGCCGCTTTGCCCGGCGCCAAGCCATGGCGGCAGGTACCCGGATACACGGCGGCTTTATTCTTGTGCGTATCCGCCTGTACCACCGAATCGTGGATTTCCTTGCGCGAACAGCCGCACGCATACACGAGGCCATCATCCTGCAATTGCTTGAGCGCCGCCTCGTACAGCGGCAGCCTGCGGCTCTGCCACGTTGCCTCGCCATCCCACGCCATACCGCAGCGCTGCAGAGTGGCCAGGATCGCCATATCGGCGTCTTCGACATTGCGGTCATAGTCCAGGTCCTCGATGCGCAGCAGCCACGTGCCCTGATGCACCTTCGCATCGAGATAACTGGCCATGGCGGCAACGAGCGAGCCCATGTGCAGGGGACCGGAGGGGGAGGGGGCGAAGCGGCCGATGTAGGGGGCGGTGGGCATGCGGTGGATATCTTATTGGAATCTGATGTATTGATGCTGTGTTGCTGAATGGCTAGTCCTAAGTAGTAGAGGCGAAGTATGGTTCACGTTGAAAACCAAGTCAAATAGTTGGATATTTTTCCCATGTTACCTATGATAATTGGATTTGATAATTTTTTTGAAATGGTATAGGTGATGGATCTTCCTAAAGATGTTTTGCCACCTAGTATTTTTTCACCCGGCGAAAAATTTGGCGCGAAGGTTATTTCAACATCTTTGATGTTGTTTTTGATGTATATTTCGAAATCGGAAATATTTTTTTGATCTTTTTTGAATTCATGAAATGCTACGAGCAATATTTCAAAATTTTTTCCAGAAATTTTTTCTTCTGAATCATCAGTATTGGCTGTGTGTTTTTCCATGTCTCTACTGGAGTCGAAAAAAGTCTATTGGATGTCTTGCTAGTTAATTTTATAGGTGATTTTAGTGTTTGAATCATACTCTTTGATGACACTACTTGGTGTGCTTTAAAAGAAAATATCTTGGATGTTGGCGGGTTATACTTCGCACATCCACTACCATAGTCTATTTTTTATAGATATTATTTCTGATTGTTTTTCAGAACCATTCATTTAATTTTTTCATGAAGTATTCACAGGCTTTGTCTTCATTTTTAAATATGTGAATTGAAGTCTTTATGCCACGTTCATAATAGAAAATTTCAAAAAAATTGTCATTTTTTTGCATGCACAAACTTTCGTCCTGTAATTTTTTATTTATTGAATATGCATCGTCCGGGATATTGTTGATTTTTATGAGATTTAGCATTTCTGGAATTTTCATAGCGTCTTTCAAGGTATTGGTCCGCATGGTAAAACTTCTATCAATGATCCATTTTTAATTAAATCGTCGACAGGGAGAGGTAGCTCATATTGCATTCCCATGCCAACCTGGTTGAACCATGGAGCTGCTAACCCAGCGTCCACTTGGATTGGTTTTAAGACTTGATATACATGATAAGGTTTTCCATTCTGGTATGATTGGGGTAGTGCTCTATGTGAAAATTTTACTCCTTGAGGGGATACAAAAGTTCCACCTGGATATCCGAATCGATCTATGTTTGTCATTGGCAATAGTGAAAATTTATTAGGTATATCATTGAAGCCACGGTTTGCCGGCCAGCCTGGATCAGCGGCAAACCTACCATACTGATCTCTAAATCTAGCATTACGATCTTTGTCAACTTTTGAGGGATTTGCTTTACCACATACTAGACCTAATGGATCGGTCGTCATGGTAGGACTTGGTGAATAGAGGTAACTGTTGATGCCGCCTAATAGACCTATTGGATCTTGCGTCAGGTAACGTCCTGGCTCTGGGTCATAATACCTATAGCGATTGTAAAACAGCCCCGTTTCCCCATCCTCATACTGCCCTTGAAACCGCAACGGCTGTTCGATTTCTCCCTCTACATGCAGCAAACGCCCCCAGGCCTTGTAGCGCCCGCTCCAGACCAGGTTCCCTCGCATATCCGTCAACTCGCGTGCCGTGCCCAGGTGATCACAGTGGTAGTGGGTGATGCGGTCGTGTGCCGCCGCGTCATCGGCTACTGCTTGGGTACGTTGCCATGTTGATACATGATGCGCTTCGGTGTACGCTTGTTCTTGCGCAATCGCCGCTTGCAATTCGGCGTCGTGCCGGATGGCAGGTAAATCCCATTGCGCGATACGCGGCAAGTGGACCGTGCTTGCCCGGCGACAGGCTGGCGAACTGATCCTGGCCAGCGGCACGAAGCTGTCCGGCTCGTACAGATAGGTGACCGTCTCTTCTTGCCCAAGTTCCTGTGCCAGCGTGTCGCCATCCCAGACGAAGAAGGTGGTGCTGCTAGCGCAGTTGGCGGGCTGGTCCTTGGTGATGTCTTGCTGCTTGCTCCAGCGTGCTTCTTCTACCCGCTTGGCGATGCGGCGGCTGAAGGCGTCATAAAAGTAGTGGGCGCGGTGGCGTGACTGGCGTTCTGTCCTGGTGGCGTGGCTGAGGCGGTTTTCGGCGTCGTATTGCAGCGTCAAATCGCTCCAGGTCGATTCCCTGCCTGGTGGATGGAAGCGCTTGCCGGTGGCGTTGCCTTGCTCGTCGTAGTCGTATTCGGTATCGCCGTAGCGTTTCAGTACGTTGCCGGAGGCGGGGGCCGTATCGACCAGATTGCCTGCCGGGTCGAAGGTGTAGTGTTCGGCCAGGCCAGGTTGCACGGCGGCCAGCAGTTGGCCGACGGGGTCATAGGCGTAACTGAGTTTGCCGAGCGGGCCGGCAGCGGTGGCGCCCGTCTGTAAGATGGTGGTCAGGTTGCCTTGCGCATCGTATTCGAAGCGGCGTTCGCGCATGGGGACGGGCGCGTCGGCGCCGCGTGCCAGGGTCAGTTGCGTGAGCCGCGATTGCGGGTCGTACTGGCGCGTGGCGAGCAAGCCGCTGCTGCCCAGTTGCCGCTGCTTTTCGCGGTGCAGCTTGTCGCGTTCCACGTCGACCACGGTCTTGCCTTGCCATAGCACGCCATGCCAGTGGCCGGAGCCGTAGCGCAGGGTATCGATGCGGCGTCCATTCGGCAAGACCGTCTGGATGAGGTTGCCCAGTTCATCATACGCGTGCGTCATGACAAAGCTGGCGTCTGGCGCGCGCGGAGCATTTGGCAATCTTGCCGCTTCTGGCAGCGTTTGCAAAAAGCAGGCGCTGCGCTCTTCGATCAGCTGGCCCAGCGCATCGTGGACAAAGCGCTGTTCGGCTTGCGGTGCGGATACGGCCGTCAAGCGGCCCAGTGTATCGTAGGCGTAGCGCACCACGCCGTCCGCCGTGGTCTTGACGGATAACAAACCGAGCGTGTCGCGCAGCAGCTGCGTGCGCCGGCTGCCGCACTCGGTGGCGGTCAGGTTGCCGGCCTGGTCATAGCTGTATTGCGTACGCTTGCCGTCGAAGCCCGTTTCCGACGCCAGCCAGCCTTCCGCGTGATACGCGAGCTGGTAGCTTTCGCCCTTGGCATTGATCAATTCCGTCAGTTGCA
Organism: Janthinobacterium algoris; assembly: GCF_051380935.1. Taxonomy (NCBI): domain Bacteria; kingdom Pseudomonadati; phylum Pseudomonadota; class Betaproteobacteria; order Burkholderiales; family Oxalobacteraceae; genus Janthinobacterium; species Janthinobacterium algoris. Next base: position 94,954 of record NZ_JBNYXZ010000011.1, read on the forward strand.
GCGCGGCATCGTAGCGATACTGCAAGGCTTGGCCGATGGCGTCCGTGCGCTCCACGGGCAAGCCCTGGCCGTTGTAGCGGTAGCGCGTCTGCTGGCCGGCAGCATCCACGTGCAAGACCAGATTGCCGTCTGCATCGTAGGCGTAGTGTTCCCGTGTTTTGTCTGGTGTGATGAGCCCGGTCAGGCGGCCGAGGCCGTCGTACTCGTAGCTGCTGACGTGGCCCATGGCATCGCGCGCAGCCGTCAATCTTCCCTGCTTGTCGTAGCTGTATTCGCTGCTGTGGCCAGAACAATCCGTGTAGCTGGTAAGCATGCCCTGGCGGTTGTACTGGAAATGCTTGCTGCCGCCCCTGGCGTCGATCAGTTCCAGCAGTTGGCCGCGCTGGTCGTAGCGGTAGCGCGTGACATGGCCCAAAGCATCGGTGATGCTGACGGGGCGGCCTGCCGCATCGTATTCGCGCAAGGTGGTGTTGCCCAGTGCATCGGTGAAGGCGACGGGCTGGTTCTGGTCATCGTATTCGATGGTGCTGCTGTGTCCCTTGGCATCGGTGCTGCGGGCCAGGTTGCCGGCTGCATCGTAGGCGTAGCGGGTGGCGGCGCCGTTGGCGTCGATATCGGCCAGCAGCATGCCATCGCGGTCCCACTCGCGCCGGCCCAGCGAGGCGGCCTTGCCATCGATGACGCGGCGCACTTCGGTGACCAGCCAGTTGGCATCGAATGTGTATTCGAGAACGCCGCCGCTTTCCGTGACGCGGCTGGTGTCGTTGTCCACGTAATCGATGCGCGTGTACTCGCTGCCATCCCGGGCGCGCGTGGCGATGGCGCGCGCCTGGTAGCTGTTGGCCACGGTGACGGGATAGCGCAGCGCCAGTTCCTGCTCGCTTAACGGTGATCCGCTCCAGCGGGCACCTAGCGCATCCAGACTGATCCATTCGAGTTCGTAGGTAAAACCCGTGTAGCTGCTGCACGACGTCAGCAGGTGGTGACGATAGGTGTAGCGGCGCGTGTCGCCGAGCGCATTCGACTGGCTGATCAGGTTGTGACGTGGCGCGAAGGGCGGCTGACCATCGTTCGTCTCGCTGGCATACGCGTAGCGGACGTGGCAGATGCGGCTGCCGTCAGGCAATACCTCATCGATCTTCCCGATGTGGATGGCCTTGTCCTCATCCCCGCGCATGGCTTCGAACACGCTGCCATCGTCGCTGCGCAGGCGCAGCATCACTTCGCCCGGCCTGGCATCCATGCAACGGTCGATGCTGATGCCGCGCCCATCGCGCCCTTCGCTACGCACGAGTGCAAAGCGCTGCGTGGCGACGGGAGCGGACGGAACCAGCATGGCGTTGACGCCGTCGTAGCCGTGCGGCAGCCAGGCGCCTTCAGCGCGCGCGTAGCGGTCGACGCTGCCGTCGCGCCACAACATGGCAAAGGTGTCGGCGCTGTCGCGCGTGAGCGTGAAACCTTCCTTGCGGCTGTCGTGCTGCTGGCCCGGTTCCAGGTAAGGCAGGCGCAGGGCGCGGCCGCTGTCGTCGTGAACCACGATGCCGGCGGCGCATAGCGACAGGCTGGCGGTGTAGGGCGTGGACCAGCGTGCGCCCAGCAAGCCCCAGTCTTCGCATTCGGCGCCGGAGCGGTAGCAGCGCCTCCAGGCGATGGGGATGCTGCGTTCGAGCGCGAAATCCGTCTGGTACAGGATTTCCTGCCCCGTGCCGAAATGTACGGGCTTGCGGCCCTTGACGGGTTTTTTCGCGGGGCCGCTATCTTTCGGGCAGCAATCGGACGGTGGCTCCGATTTCGGCTCCTTCTTGCCGCGGCTCTTGCCGTCGTCGCCGCCGTTTTTTGGCGGTGGTTTGTCGAGTTTTGGGGGCGGCTTGTCCGGTTTTTTGCCGACCAGCTTGTCCTTGACCTTATTGATGGTCGGCGCCGCTTTTTTGCCGAGAAACTTGCTCAGTATTTTCCCACCTGGGACCTTGCTGAACACCGCAGTTTGCAGTACTGTGCCTGCCGCATTCGTGACGATGTCTGAGGCGGTACTCAGTAAATCAGGTGTCTTGCCTGTCAATAGGTAGTCGGCCGCCTGGTCGAGCACTGTGGCCGATGCTTCCATGGCCGTGCCTGTCGCAACGGTAGCCGTGCCGGCCACAGCGCCCGCTGCCGCCCCGGCTTCCATCGCGGCGGCAACGGGGGCGCCGACTCCCGTTGCCGCGACACCCACTCCGGCGACTCCCAGCACGGCGCTGCCTGTCAGGACGGCGCTGCCCGCGTCCACCATGTCTTCGGCGGCGCCATGCATTTTCTTCGATCCATGATCCTTGTAATCTTGAGCCGCTTCCCGTATCGCCGCCTTCACTTCCTTGAGCACGGGCTTGGCCGCCTCCGCGCCCCGCTCATAAATCTTGCCCACGGTATTGCGCGAATTCATCCATACTTCGCGCCCCATCTGCACCAGCTTGGCGCCGTTGGCGCGGTGAATGGGGCTGGCGACCTTGGTGTCGACTTGCTTGCCGACGGTGCCGCTCTTGACGCCGCCCGCCTTGCCGGCCGCGTCGCCCTTGACGGTGGGAATAATGCTGCGCTGATGCAGGATGACGGGCTCGCTGTGCGACTTGACGTTGGGCGAAGCGTTCTGTGCTTCCGAGAACTCGCCGATGATGCTGTAGGGAATAGGGGGCGTGCTGGAGCCGACGGGCGTCTTGCACATGTCGGGGCTGAGGCTGACGCAATAGAAGCGCCCCGACTTGGTGACGGTTTCATTCGTCATGGTTTTTTTTGCCCTGCTCGACGGCTACGCCTAGCGCTTCCTGCGCCTGTTCCAGCAGTTCGATGCGCGCGATTTGCGCCGGCTCCATCAGGTGCAGCAGGCGCGACGCGACCTGGCCCGCATCGGCCGGCACGATGGCGCGCCAGACCAGTTCCACAGTGGCCGCCTCGGGATCGACCAGCACCGTATCGATGGCCAGGCGCCAGACGAGCAACTGGTCGTTTTTGTCCGCCAGCAACAGGCACAGTACTTGTTGGGGCAGGGCGAAGCGCAGCACCGTGTTGCCGCGCGGGTCAATGCGGGCCGAGGGATGGTCGTGGCGGCACAGATTGGTCAAGGTGAATTGTTCCCGTCCCGTCAGGTACGGGCATTGCTGCTCAGGCGGCGTGCTGTTCCAGTAGGCAAAGTCGAAGTCTTCCGGCAGGACGGGGATTTCGTCGGCATCCCATTTATCCTTGACCACGATGCTGCCGGCCAGCGTGCGGCGCGGCAGCCAGCCACGGCCGATAGCGGCCAGTCCCGCCGGCGCGGGCAACTCCTTGCCGCCCGCGCCTTGCCAGAACTGGGCGGCTGTGCATGGCTGCGAAGGATGTGTGATCGATGGATACGTGATGCGAGGCGCGGGCACCTCATCGATGTGTTTCGCATCCAGGTACCAGTGCCGTGCAAAGCCCCGTCCCAGCGGGTTGGCCTGGCAGGAATCGTGCGCCGCCGCGTTGTAATCATCGGCCTCGATGCGGCATTGCCCGCCATACGCGTAGGCATAATGCAGCGGTAATTGCAGGAACGCTTCTGGTGCGGATAGCTGCCATGGATTGGGCCGCAGCAAGCCTACCGTGGCAATGCGGGCGCAGCCTTGCGCCAGGCGCGTGAGGACGGTTTTCTTGCGGAAGGCACGCTCGCCGCACACTTGCAAGGTCTTGTCGATCAGGGTCTTCTTTTCTGACCGCACCTTCAGGTTGACGAGAAATTGCGGCATCGCCTGCCCGCGCGGCGCATGCGCCACGCCATTGATGATCACGTCGCAGCGCGGCTTGTACGGCGCGAAGTCGCTCTCCTGCACGGTGCCCGCCTGCGTGTCGTCGCCCAGATGCCGGTCTTCCGTGGCCAGCGGCGATGGTTGTGCCATGGTCAGCAGGCTGGCCAGGCCATCGGCGCCGCACGGCCCCAGGGTGTAGCCCATGCGCGCCACCACCACGTGGAAGGCCTCGCCGAATTGATCGACCATGTCGAACTGGCTTGCCGCGTGCGGCGTGCGGTTGTCGAACAGCACGTTGGGGATGTTGAAATGGGCGGTACCGGCATCGTTCATCGTCAGCCCGGATTGTTGTCGATGTCGTCGCCATGGATCTGTACCTTGGACCTGCCGCGGATGATGATTTCATCGGCAACCAGTTCGATGCGTCCCGGCGTGATGGTGATGCTGGAAGTGCCCACCTTCATCGTGTGCGAATCGGTGGCCGTGAGCGTACTGTCGGCGCCGACGGTGACGCTTTTCGTCAGGCCGATCTGCTCCGCCTGCGCCAGCACCACCGTGGTATTCATGGCGCCGATGACCGTGGTCTGGTAGGCGGCGCCGATGGTCAGCACCTTGGCCAGGCCGATGCTTTCTTCCTTGGCCAGGGTTACCCGTTCCGAGCGGTGGCCGTCGATCTGCACCTGCTCGTTGCCGCCCACATGTTCGCGGCGGTTGTCGCCAATGTCGATGTGTTCGTCATGGTCGACGCGCTCACGACGGTTGTTGTGCACGGTGATGTCTTCATCGTGGCCCACCGTCTCCGTGCGGTCGCGCTTGACGTGCACGGTTTCATCACGGTCGACAGTTTTCCTGCGGTCGTTGCCGACCCAGTGCGACTCGTCATGCTCGACTTCGATGCGCTGGTCTTTTTCCGCGTGCAGCCACAGTTCTTCCGCATCCTTGCGGTCCTCGAAACGCAGGGCGTTGGCGTGCGCACTGGAACCTTTCTTTGAGGAACGGCTCAGCATGCCGCTTTGCGTTTTGTTCGCTGGCAAGTCCCATGGCGGCATGTTGCGCGCGTTGTAGACGCAGCCGATGATGAGGGGCATGGACACGTTGCCGTCGAGGAATTGCACGGCTACCTCCATGCCCACCCTGGGCAGGCTGATGTGGCCGAAGTTCGGACCGGCCCAGTTCGATATCACCCTTATCCACGGCGAACTTTTATCGTCGAAGCTGCCCAGGCGGTCCCAATGGAATTGCACTTTGACTCTTCCGTAACCGTCCGTATGGATTTCTTCGCCGGGCGGCCCGACGACGGTGGCCGTCTGCACGCCGTAGATCTTCGGTTCGCGGCTATGGAAGTTTCGGCCGGGGCGCCAGGGGATGGCGCGGTGGATGCAGGTAAATGTGTTGCTGTAGTGCGAGATGGCGCCATGCCCTTGCTGGTAGTTGTTGCTGGCGTAGTGCTGCACGGACAGGATCATGTATTCGCCAGCGTCCTTGCCCGACGCTACGCTGTCGAAATGCCCATCCAGGGTGAACCAGCGCCCCGGCTGCGCCGTGCGGTCATTGCCTTGCGCCTCGAAGAGCTGGCCCTGCGCGTCGCGTTCTTCCATGCGGCGCTGGGCCAGCCGTTCGCCATCGTCGATGTTTTTAAAACCGTAGCTGCCCGTGTTTTCATACACTTCCAGGGACGGCACGGCGCCTTGCCGGTTCAGCGAGTCGCGGCTGGCGCGGGCGCTGCGCGGATTCTTGAAATTGAAGCTGGCCATCGTCATCTGCGCCGGGGCCATGCGCCGCACCGTGCTCCATTGATGCACGCCATCGTCTTCCAGGGAGCCGGCCTGGTGCTGGAAGGGCATGGCGCTCGATACGCCATCGATGGGCTTGCCAATGGTGCTGTCGTCTCCCAGCCACAAGGTGTGGCCATCAAGGCGGTGTTCGTAGCGGTAGTGCCAGCCCAGCTGCTCCCAGTGGCGGTGCAGCAGGTTGTGGTCGCTTTCGTTATGTTGGCAGGTATAGGTGATGGCGGGATCCAGGCCGCCGGCGGCCAGCTTGTAGTCGCGCATCAGGTAGTCATCGAAGACCTTGTCCGTCAGCGCCGCCACCGTCAAGCCGTGGAAGGCGACATTGTTTTGCCGCAAGTGCAGATGCGCCAGCCACGGTTCCAGCACCATTTCATAAAACGCGAAGCCGCCATCCGTGCGCAGGAAGCGGAACTCGAACACATAGCCATTGAAGTAGCGCAAGCTGCCGTCTTCGCGCACCAGTTCGACGGTCACCATCTTGCCCATCACTTTGTCGAGCGCGATGCTGGCATCATCGGACAGCACTTCCACCACATAGGAAAAGTCGCGCGACAGGCTTTCGCTGGCGGCCAGGCTGTTGGCCAGGAACTGGATGTGGGCGGGGCCGTCGCCATGCGGAAAGTGCAGGCGCAGCAGGCGCTGGCCCTGCATGTCGCCCACTAATGCCATCCATGCTGCCGTCGTATCCGGGAACTGGCTCATCGCGCATCGCTTCACGGTTGGGATCGTTGGCCGACTGTAGCAATAGCGAACACAAGCGTTTTGCGCGGCCGCAAGGTTCAATTGTTGAGTGAGGGCATCAATTGCATTTCGTAATGCATGTCATCGCGGTGGCGCGGTGTTGCCGCATCGCCCAGGAAACTGTCGCAGCCGAGGCTACCTTGCTCGGTGGCCGTCAACGCCGTCCCACGCACATCGCTGGCGCGCAGCACCAGCACGATCTCGTAGCGCACCAGTGGCTGGTCGAACAGCATCAGCATGTGCCGCAGTGCCTCGCTGGCAGGGGCGCGCGGCAAAAAGCTGGCGTGCTGCTGCGCCGTGAGCGGACCGAGGTGCAGGCGCACGGCCAGGTCGGGGCGGCGGCAGCGCTCGCCGACGGTGGCGCGCTGGCCCAGTTGGGCATTGGCCATGCCCAGCGCCGTTTGTTCGTGCTGCGCCAGCACGTCCATAGCGCCTGTCGCTTCGTCGATGTGGCAGGGCACGCCGAAGTGGTCGCTGAGGATGCGCGCCATGACGATGGATGAGATGTTGCGCTGCTGGAGCAAGCCGCTGTACAGGCCGATCGCCGCCTCGTCCTGGCCCTGGCCCTGGCCCGGCTGGCACGCGGCCAGCGCCAGCAGGCGCGACAGGAAGTCCCCGCCGTGGCCTGCTTGCTCGATGCGGTATTTTTGCCACGCCTGATAAAACAGGGCGACGGCGCGGCTGGAAAACAGGTCGAGAAAGGCGCGCGGGCTGGTGTCGTGTTCGCTGTACTGGTGCGCGGCAATGCGCTCCGAATAGTGGCTGGGCAAGCTTCCCTGGCAGCCCAGCAGGCCCATGAACGCAGGCGTGAGGTGGATAGGCTGGCTGTGACCGGACAGCAGCGCTTGCAGCAGGGCATCGGCATCGGCGATGCCGTTTGTCGCCAGCGCCTCGACCTGACTGGCAGGAAAGCGCGGCGAGACGCTATTGTCGAAGCGTATGAGTTTTGCCAGCGCCGTGTGTTCATCGATACCGTGTTCGGCCAGCCACGCCAGCAGCAGGCGCAGCGCCTGGAAGCACTCGAAGCGCTGCGGCGCGTCGAGCAATTGCTGGATTACGCTGGCGTGGCGTCGGCGCTGCGTTCTGGGCATCGTAGGAGTTCCTCGCCGCTGCGCTGGGACAGCAGCGTCAGTTGGCTAAAGCAGTTGAGCTGGCTGTTCAGGGCGAAGTAGCGCTGCAGCACTTGGGCAAAAATATAGATGCTGCTGCCGACGAAGGCTTGCTCGTCGATGCCCAGGCGAATGGCGATGCCGGGCATCAGGGTGGGAAACGGCACGGTCGGCATCCACGCGCGCGTGCTGCCGTGTTCGAGCGTGACGATGCCCTGGATCAGGCGCTGCGTGGTGGGCGAGCGGGGCAGGTCGTACAGGCTGAGCATTTTCTGGAATTCGCTCAGGCCGGCATGTGTCAGGCTGGCGTAATTGAGCGACAGGTGCGCAATCAGCCGCCAGTGCGCGCCATTGTCTGCCAGGAAACGCATGCTGGGCGTGGGCTTGCGCAGGAAGCGCGCGGGGATGCCGTCGGGCACGTCTTCGGCCAGCAGGTCGCCGCCGGGCAAGCCGTAATGCAATTGCGTGGGCAAGTCTCGGTTGCTGCACAGCAGTTGCGTCGAGACGGTGGCGCAGGCCGCGCTGCCCGGTGAAAACTGCGGGTCGATCAGGCTGAGCCGCATTTCATGGCCGGGGCTGATGGCCGCCACGGTTTCGTCGCGGCGCGCCAGCCAATATTGGCCCTGCTCTTGGCCCAGCTCTTGGCCATACTCCTGGCCCTGCTCGGCCTGGTCGCCTTGCAGCGAGGCATACAGCGGCAAGAAGGTGCTCAGGCGCTCGCCGGCCTCGTCCTTGCGCACCAAGGTGACGGCTTCGATACTGTGGATGTCGTAGGCAAACGCATGCGTGGCATCGGCCACCAGGGCGTAGTCGGGCTCGGTATGCGTGAGGCGGATCGGCACGCCGGACTTGGCGAACAGGTTGACGACGGGCGTGCAGCCGAGCAAGAGATTGCCGGGGCTGACGCCGGACAAGAGCCGCGCCTCGTGGCTGTCGCTGCGCACACCCTTGAGCGGCAGGTGCAAGGTGAACTGGCGGCACTGTTTGGGCAGCAGGGTCGCCAGCCTGGACCAGGCGATATCGATGAAATGAAACTTTTCTGGAAAGGCGAAATATTCGGTCAGCAGGCGCAGCGCCGGGTGGGAACGGGCGGAAATGGGGATCAGCGCGTCGTCTTCCGTATAGCCGGCTGGTGTCAACAGCGTGCCATCGACTGCCTGCCATGGGCTGTGTTCGTCCAGCGCCACATACGCGCCCGCGCCGCGCAGGAACAGGGCGTCGAGCAGGGCCGCGCGCACGGACGGTTCGCCATCGGCAAACAGGCGCAGGCTGGCAAAACCCGTTTGATCCAGATGGTACTGAGCGCTGCTGCTGGTGAATTGAATGCTGAGCAGGGCGCTGGCGCCGGCGGGCAGGCGCAGGCCGGGCGGCGCGTCGATGAGAGGTGAAAAATGCAGGCGAGAAATGGCCAGCGGCGCCAGGATCACATCATATGCGCTGGTAAATTTGCAGGCCACGCCTTGCACCGGTTGCGAACGCAGCACCGTGCCGCGCGCAACATGCGCCACCTGGGCTAGCTGGCCGCCACCGGGCGCTTCGTCGGCGGCGATACGCACGATGGAGCATGAGGGAAAGGGCCGCAGATAGTGCGGGTACAGGGTGTCGAGCAGGGAATGGGTGAATTGCGGATAGGCGTCGTCGAGGCGTTTGGCGACGCGTGCCGTGAGCAGGGCGACGGACTGGATCAGGCGCTCGACATGCGGGTCTTCGCACGTTTCGCCGGCGATCAGCAGGCGCCCGGCCGCTTTCGGATAGCGGCTGGAAAACTCGCGCGTGTACTGGCGGAACAAGCCCAGTTCACGCTCGTAATACGGCAATAGTTGTTCCACGGTCGCGCTCTCCGCCAGCAGGAAAGCTTCATGCTGGCATCAGGCGCGAGCGTGGGTGTTGATGCATAACAATGAATTTTAGAAATGGTACTCCGCGCGTATCATCGGCGTCTTCGCCGTCTGGCCCACATTGCCCGTGGTCGCGGGCGAGTTGCCGAACTTGTTCTTCCAGTACTGGTACTCCAGGCCCACGCGGAAGGTGTTCTTGGCGCTGCCCAGGGCCGCGCCCACGTCGAGCATCACTTGCATGTCGATATTCGTTTCGACCGCCGTGTCGCGCCCCACTTCATCCTTGCCTTTGGAATCGATGAGGTTAAAGAAGCCTTCGAACGAGAACAGCGGCGACAGGGGGATGGCCCAGGCGCCCGTCAGCATGGCGTGCGTTTTATACGTGTAGCGGCCCGTCACTTGCGAGATGGGCGGGAAGGCACCGCTGGGGGCGTTGCTTTCACGTAGCAACAGCAGGCTGGTGTTGAAGAAGCCGGGCACGTCCCACATCAGGGTGGGGCCGGCCACCAGCATGCGCTTGCGCGAGTTGTAGCCGACGTCATTTTTCGTGTTGACATCGAAACCCAGGGTGACGCCGACGCCGCGCACGGGGCCGAACTTGATGTCGCTGCCGCGCACCTTGCCGATGTCGATGGTGTTGCGGTACACCAGGTACGCCTCTTGTGCGCCGGAAGTCTTGCCCAGCGCGCCAGGGTCCTTGCTGCCGGACAGGAGGAAATCGAGGTTGACGAAGTTGCTGCCGTATTTGTAGCCGCTGGCGTGCGTGATGGCAACGATGTTTTTCTTGATGTCGTCCGGATTGAACGGCTCGCGGTAATCATTGCCGGCGCGCCAGCTCAGCGCGGTATCGCTCCATTCGGCAGCCTGGGCGGTTGCGCCCACGCCGAGGGTGGTAGTGAGGCAGAGCAACAGACACGGTATGGTTTTTGGCACTTTCGGCTCCTGATGGCTGTGTTGAAAAACGGGAACTTGAGATGGCCGGGCGCAGGGGGGAGCCCACTAGCGCGCATGAAGCGCTGCGATGGGGCATATTGCGCGCCGTTCAATCCATGATGCGAGCATCGCTGCATCGGACGATATGTATTTTCTGCATACTTACTATCATTTCTTGCATATAATCATCGCACCTTCTCGCCCTTGCGGGGCAAGGCGGCTGCTGTAAAGCTGATAATTTTTTTCAAAATTGTATACAGGTGTTGTTTTTTTGCGGAAATAAAAATGCGCGCCGCCACGCCCGCCCCCAAGCGCCGCGGATGCCGATACGATAGAGACATCAATTTGATTTTCCGCACCGGCGCCTATGCCGGCGACCCTGCAGCGAGGCACGAAAAAAACAATGACGGCACGCCTGGAATTACACTACATCAGCAAGCGCTATCCGTCAGTGGTAGCCAATGACGGCATCCACCTCAGCGTGGCGCCCGGACAGATCCACGCCGTGCTCGGTGAAAACGGTGCCGGCAAATCGACCTTGATGAAAATCATCTACGGCGCCGTGCAGCCCGATGGCGGCCGCATCCTGTGGAATGGCCGCGAAGTCGAGATCGCCAACCCGTCGGCCGCGCGCGCGCTGGGCATCGCCATGGTGTTTCAGCACTTTTCCCTGTTCGATACGCTCACCGTGACGGAAAATATCGCCCTCGGTTTGCCCGCCGGCACCAACATGACGGAACTGGCGCAGCGCATCGAGGCGACGGCGCGCCAGTACGGCCTGGACCTGGAGCCGCAGCGCCACGTGCACACCTTGTCGGTGGGCGAATGCCAGCGCGTGGAAATCGTGCGCGCCTTGCTGGCCAAGCCGCAACTATTGATCCTCGATGAACCGACGTCCGTGCTAACGCCGGGCGCCGTGGAAAAACTGTTTGCCACCTTGCGCCAACTGGCGGCCGAAGGCTGCAGCATCCTGTACATCAGCCATAAGCTCGACGAAATCCGCGCCCTGTGCCATACGTGCACGGTGGTGCGCGCCGGCAAGAATGCGGGCGTGTGCGACCCGAGCGAGGAATCGGCGGCCAGCCTGTCGCGCATGATGATAGGCGCCGAGCCGCCCGCCGTCACGCGCGTGGCGCGCACGCCCGGCGCGACCATGTTGAGCGTCAAGAATTTGCGGTTGCCGAAGAGCCATCCGTTCGCCACGCAATTGACGGACATCAATTTCGACGTGCGCGCGGGCGAGATCGTCGGCATCGCGGGCGTGTCCGGCAATGGCCAGCAGGAATTGCTCGCTGCGCTGTCGGGCGAGGACATGCGTGCTGCCCCCGCCAGCATCGTCCTGAACGGCACCCAGGCGGGACGCTTGCCACCGGGGCGCCGGCGTGCCCTGGGCTTCGGCTTCGTGCCGGAGGAAAGGCTGGGGCGGGGCGCCGTGCCCGACATGGCGCTAGCCGACAACGTTTTGCTCAGCTTGCAAACACCAGCCACCATCCGCCACGGCTTCGTGCGCCATCACGTCATCGCGCAGCGGGCGGCCGCCATCATCGCGCGCTTCCAGGTGAAGGCGGGCGGACCGCAGGCGCTGGCGCGCAGCCTGTCGGGCGGCAACTTGCAGAAATACATAGTCGGACGCGAAGTCATGCGCGAGCCCACCGTGCTGGTGGTGGCGCAGCCGACCTGGGGCGTGGACGTGGGCGCGGCTGCGCAAATCCGCGCTGAATTACTGGCGCTGCGCGACGCGGGCTGCGCGCTGCTGGTGGTATCGGAGGAACTCGATGAATTGTTCGAGATCAGCGACCGCCTGCTGGTGATGGCAAAAGGAAAAATTTCACCTTCGCTGGACGTGGGCGAGGCCAGCGTGACGCTCGTGGGGCAATGGATGAGCGGGCTGTGGCCGCAGGAGGCTGTCCATGGCTAAGTTTGCCTTGCGCCTGGAAGCCCGTGCTTCTCCGTCGCGCCTGATGTCGTGGCTGTCGCCCGTGCTGGCCGTGATGCTGACCGTGTTGTGCGGCGCGCTGTTGTTTATTGCGCTGGGACACGATCCGCTGGCGGGACTGGCCGTCTTCTTTGTGGAGCCCTTGCGCGATGCGCACGGCTGGTCCGAGCTGGGCCTCAAGGTGGCGCCTTTGCTGTTGATCGCCGTGGGCCTGGCCATCTGCTTTCGCGCGAATATTTACACCATCGGCGCGGAAGGGCAACTGACCCTGGGCGCTATCTGCGGCGGCGCGGCCGCCCTGTATCTGGACACGGGCGATGGCGCGGGCGGCACGGCCATCATCGGCGTTTCCCTGCTGGCCGGCATGGCGGGCGGCATGGCCTGGGCGGGATTGGTGGCCTGGCTGCGCGACCGCTACAACGCCAGCGAAATCCTCGTCTCGCTGATGCTGGTGTATATCGCCCAATTGCTGCTCAGCTATCTCGTCTACGGCGTGCTGCGCGACCCGGAAGGCTTCAACTTCCCTCAATCGAAACTGCTGTCCGACGGCTTGCTGTTGCCGATGATTGTGACGGGCACGCGCTTGCATGTGGGCATCATCTTCGCCTTGCTGGCCTCGCTGGGCGGCTGGCTGTACTTATCCAGAAGCATTGCCGGCTTCCGCCTGCGCGTGGGTGGCATGGCGCCGGCCGCCGCCCGTTATGCTGGCTTTTCCTCGCGCAAGACCTTGTGGTCATCGTTGCTGATTTGCGGCGCCCTGTCCGGGCTGGCGGGCGCCTGCGAAGTGCTGGGGCCGATGGGGCAGCTCACGCCCACGGTCTCGCCCGGTTACGGCTTTGCCGCCATCATCGTCGCCTTCGTGGGGCGCTTGCATCCGCTGGGCGTGATTTTTTCCAGTTTCGTCATGGCCCTGTTTTATATTGGCGGCGAACTGGCGCAGTCGCGCCTGGGCTTGCCCAGCGCCATCACGGGGGTGTTCCAGGGCATCTTGCTGTTCGCCTTGCTCGCCTGCGACGTGCTAATCCAATACAAACTGCGCTGGAGGAAACATGGATAACCTGGCCCTGACGATAGCGCCATTGATTGCCGCCAGCATCAATGCGGGCACGCCGCTGATGCTGGCCGCGCTGGGGTTGCTGGTCAATGAAAAGGCGGGCGTGGTCAACCTGGGCGCGGAAGGCATGATGCTGGTGTCGGCCATCACGGGCTTTGCCGTGGCCGTCAACACTGGCAGCCCCACCCTGGGTTTTCTGGCGGGGGCAGGGGCCAGCATGGTCTTGTCCGGCTTCTTTGCCTGGCTGACCGTGTGGCTGGGCACGAACCAGTACGCCACGGGCCTGGCCTTGTCGCTGTTCGGCGCGGGCGCATCCACGTATATCGGCCTGAAGTATGTGGGCAACAGCTTGCACAACGGCAGGTTTGGTATCCCTTTCCTGGAAGACATTCCTGTGCTGGGACCGGCCCTGTTCCGCCAGCATGCTATGGTGTATCTGTCGCTATTGCTGTGCGTGGCTATCGCCTGGTTTTTGTACCGCACGCGGGCGGGACTGGTGCTGCGCGCCGTGGGCGAGTCGCCAGCGTCCGCGCATGCGCTCGGCTACCCTGTGCGCCGCATCCGCCTGGCGGCCGTGCTGTTCGGCGGCGCCTGCTGCGGCCTGGCTGGCGCGTTTCTATCGCTGGTCTACACGCCGTTGTGGGTCGAAGGCATGGTGGCGGGCCGTGGCTGGATCGCGCTGGCGCTGACCACGTTTGCCACCTGGCGCCCCGCGCGCGTGGTGGGCGGCGCCTACCTGTTTGGCGGCATCACGATTCTGACCTTCCACGCGCAGGCGCTGGGCGTGCCCATCGCCTCGCAACTGCTGTCGATGCTGCCGTATGTGGCGGCCATCGTCGTGCTGGTGTTGATCTCCAGCAATGCCAATTACATCAAGCTCAACATGCCCGCTTCGCTGGGGAAAAATTTCAATCCCGGAAATTAATCACTCACCACAAGGAAAACCATGTCCAAGAAATTATTCTGCGCCGCTGTTTGCAGTGCCGCGCTGATGCCCGCCATGCCCGTCATGGCCGCCGCCCCCGCCGTTGCCCCATTGAATGTCGGTTTTGTTTACATCAGCCCCATCGGCGACGCGGGCTGGACCACACAGCACGACCTGGCGCGCAAGGAAATGGAAAAGGCGCTGGGCAACAAGATCACCACCAAGTATGTGGAAAACGTGCCGGAAAGCGCCGATGCGGAGCGCGTGATCCGCGACCTGGCGCAAACGGGCAGCAAGCTGGTCATCACAACCTCGTTCGGCTACATGAATCCCACCTTGAAAGTGGCGAAGCAATTTCCTAATGTGAAGTTCATCCATTTGACGGGCTACAAGACGGCCGTCAACGTGGCCAATACCAACGCGCGTTTCTACGAAGGCCGCTACCTGGCGGGCGTATTGGCCGGCAAGATGAGCAAGACCCATGTGGCCGGTTATGTGGCGGCCTTCCCCATCCCTGAAGTGTTGCAGGGAGTTAACGCCTTCACGCGCGGCATGCGCAGTGTCGATCCCAAGGCGGAAGTGAAAGTGGTGTGGGTGAATAGCTGGTTCGATCCGGGCAAGGAACGCGACGCGGCCATCACCCTGATCGGCCAGGGTGCCGACGTGGTCACCCACCATACGGATTCGACCGCCGTGGTGCAGGCGGCGGAAGAGAAGGGCAAGTATGCGATCGCCTATCACTCGGACATGAAAAAGTACGGGCCGAAGGCGCAGCTGGCCGCCGTCACCCACCATTGGGGCGAGTACTACACGAAGCAGGCGCAAGCCGTGCTGGACGGTACGTGGAAGTCCAGCAGCACCTGGGGCGGCATCAAGGATGGGATGGTCAAGCTGGAAGGCATCAACGCCGCCGTGCCCGCCGATGTGAAACAGTTTGTATTGGCGCGCGAGAAAGACTTGGTTGCTGGCAAGCTCAATCCTTTCAGCGCACCGATCAAGGATAACGATGGCAAGGTGCGCCTGGAGAAAGGCGTGTTGGACGATGCGGCGCTGACGAAGATGGATTATTTTGTCGAAGGCGTGGCAGGGAAAGTTTCCGGAAAGTAATAGGAGTGGCTGTAAACATGCTGTAATATTGCCGGAAACGGGAGCCGGGCCGGGACGCAGTGCGCATTCCCGGCCCACCCACACAGCAGAGCCTGAATAAGCCCGTACCGGAGATTGACCCATGGACAGACTGGAAGTATTCAAGATTATCGCGCTGCAAGCGAGCAAGGGCGAGTTGACGTTCCCCGCCAACGTCAAGGCCACCCTGAAGCTGCAGGAAGCGCTGGACGACCCCGATTGCCATATCGAAGCGGCCGCGCGCATGGTCATGGCCGAGCCGCTGCTGTCGGCGCGAGTGGTGGCGCTGGCCAATTCGGCCGCCTACAACCGTTCCGGCAATGAAATCGCCAATGTGCGCGCGGCCGTCTCGCGCCTGGGCTTTGCCACCTTGAAATCGATGGTGGCGTCCGTCATCGTGCGCCAGCTGGGCAGCCAGATCACGGACCCGCAATTGCGCGCCAAGTCCGCCAAGCTGTGGGAGCACACGGCCCACGTGGCTGCGCTGAGCCAGCTCATCGCCAAGAAAGTCACGCATGTGGACGTGGAAACGGCCATGTTTGCCGCCATCGTGCACGAAGTGGGCGGCTTTTATCTGCTGTCGCGCGCCGAGGAATATCCAGGTTTGCTCGACGACAATACGGAAGACTGGATCGAATACGGCGAAAAACTGATCGGCCGCGGTGTGCTGCGCCAACTGCAAGTGCCCGACATGGTCTTGCAAGCCGTGGAAGGCATGTGGCATGGCGGCAGCCCGTTCCCGCCCCGTACCCTGGGCGCGACCCTGGTGCTGGCCAACGATCTGTCCCCCGTCGGCTCGCCCCTGCATCCGCCGGAAAGCGCCGCGCGGCGCCAGGCGGCGGCGAAGATCGACTTCGGCATCGGCGGCAGCACCTTGCACACCATCCTCGAGGAATCGGCCGAAGAGATCGAATCCCTGGCGGCGGCTTTGCTGGTGTAAATTTCTCAGCCATGACATCCCCGCCCTTGTTGCGGGGATTTTTTTCGTCCGCATTTTGATGTGCCTGCCCCATGGCATACAATCGCCGGCCCGGCTATCCGCCGGACCGTTTTCCTCCTCTTATCCAAAGGATCTTATGCAGAAGCTGTTTTCTTCCCTGGCCGCCACTGCCTTCGCTTCCAGCCTGGCGCTGGCGCTTTCCGCGCACGCCGCCGCGCCTGCCGCGCACGGCTTGCCCATCGTGCAGGAAGCGCCGCTGCGCGCCCACCTGGCTTTCCTGTCGAACGACTTGCTGGAAGGCCGTGGCACGGGACAGCGCGGCGCCGACCTGACGGTGGCCTACCTGGAAACCCAGGCACAGATGGCCGGTTTGCGCCCCGTGCGCGGCAACAGCTACCGCCAGAGCGTGCAAATCGCTGGCGTGAAGTCGCTGCCTGCCGAAAGCAGCCTGCAAGCCGTGGCGGGCGGCAAGGCCGTGCCGCTGGCGTTCGGCCCGGACTGGGTGTGGGCCACGGGCGACTCCGTTGCCGCGCATACCTTTGATGCGCCGCTGGTGTTCGTCGGCTACGGCATCGCCGCGCCGGAAGAGGGTTGGAACGATTTCAAGGGCGCTGATGTCAAAGACAAGATCGTCGTCATGATGGTCAACGACCCGCAACCCACTAGTGCCGA
The DNA here is from genome assembly GCF_051380935.1 of Janthinobacterium algoris. Taxonomy (NCBI): domain Bacteria; kingdom Pseudomonadati; phylum Pseudomonadota; class Betaproteobacteria; order Burkholderiales; family Oxalobacteraceae; genus Janthinobacterium; species Janthinobacterium algoris. The sequence goes on from NZ_JBNYXZ010000011.1 coordinate 111,754, forward strand.
GCCGAACCGCTTCGCCGGCAAGGCGCTGACGTATTACGGCCGCTGGACCTACAAATTCGAGGAAGCCAAGCGCCAGGGCGCCGCTGGCGTATTGCTGATCCACACGAAACCGTCGGCATCGTACGACTGGAGCGTGGTGCAGAACAGCTGGAGCGGCAGCGAACGTTTCCAATTGGCGGACCGCACTGCCGGCACGCCGCTGCAGGGCTGGATCGCGGAAGATGCGGCGCGCCGCTTATTTGCGGCCGGCGGCCAGGACCTGGATGCCTTGCGCGCGCAAGCGGAAAGCAAGGGCTTCAAAGCCGTTGCGCTGGACGCCAAGTTGAGCGGTGAAATGAAGTCCGCCGTACGCAAGGTGGAGCAGTTCAATATCGCCGGCATGGTGCCGGGCACCGATCCGGTATTAAAAGATGAAGCCGTCATCTACAGCGGCCACTGGGACCATCTGGGCCAGCAAGGCGAGGGTGACGAAAAAGCGGCAGATACGATTTACAACGGCGCCGTCGACAACGCCTCGGGCACGGCCGGCTTGCTGGCCATGGCGCAGGAAGCCGTCAAGAAACCGGCCAGGCGCACGCAGATATTCCTGTGGGTAGCGGCCGAGGAACAAGGCTTGCTGGGCAGCGCCGCCTACGCGGCCGACCCGCTGTGGCCCCTGGACAAGACGGCGGCCGCGCTGAACCTGGATAGCCTGAACTTTGTCGGCGCCACGCATGACATCGGTGCGCAAGGCAGCGAGCGCACGGAACTGGGCGCCATGGCGGCCACGGTGGCGAAAGCCATGGGCATGCACATTGCGCAAGCGCGTCCCGACCTGGCCGGCGGTTATTTCCGCAGCGACCATTTCAGCTTTGCCAAGGCGGGCGTGCCCGCGTTTTCCATCAATGGCGGACGCGAGTACATCAAGGATGTGGCAGCGTCGAAAGCCAAGGCGGCCGCCTACGGCCCCCGCTACCATCAAGTCACTGATGAGTACGACGCCAGCTGGGATTTGTCCGGCATGACGCAGCAGGCGCAATTCACCCTGAACCTGGGGCAAGCCGTGGCGAATGCGACCAAGATGCCGGCCTGGAAGGCGGGCGATGCGTTTGGCAAGGCGCGTGGGCCAGCGAAGTAAAGACGTAAAAAAACCGCTCAATCTTGAGCGGTTTTTTTTGCGTCTCAGCTCGCCCGTTCCAGTCTGCGCTGCGTGTGGCGGTACTTGCTCCACACCAGCAACAGCAACAGCGGCATGGCGCCACCCACCATGCACAGGGCCGGCCAGCCGCCGGCGGCAAAGCTGGCGCTGGCCAGCGCCGAGCCTGCCGAGGCGCCGATGAAGCCGCCCGCGATGAACACGGTGGTCACGCGCGCCCGCGCATGCGGCGCCAGCTTGTAGATGATGGACTGGTGCGTCACTTGCAAGCCCATCACGCCCATGTCCAGCAGCACGATGCCGATCAGCAATAGTACCAGCGAATGGGCGCCAAAGCCGATCAAGGCCCAGCCCGCGATCGAGGCGACGGCCAGCAGCCACGTGGCCTGGCGCGCGTAGCCGCGGTCGGCCATGCGACCCGCCGTGTTGGCGGCAAAGGCGCCGGTGGCGCCCGCCAAGCCAAACAAGCCGATCTGCATTTCCGAATAGTGGTAGGGCGCGCCGCTGAGCAAAAAGGTCAGGCCCGTCCAGAACACGCTGAAGGTGCCCAGGCCCAGGCCCGAGAACAGGGCGCGCTGGCGCAGCAAGGGTTCCTGGCGGATGATGTCGGCCAGCGACGCCATCAGCTTGCCGTACTGTAGTTGGCCACGCGGCGCCTCATTCGGCAGGATGCGGCGCAGCATGACGAGCAGGGCGGCTACGACGATGGCCGCCAGCACGTAGACGGTGCGCCAGCCGCCACTGATTTGCGATACCGTGCCGGACACGGTACGCGCCAGCAGAATGCCCAACAACAAGCCGGTCATGACGGTGCCCACCATGCGGCCCCGGCTGTGATCCGGCGCATACGAAGCCACCATGGCCGTAACCACCATCAATGCGCTGGCCGTGATCCCCATCAAGACGCTGGCGATGGCGAAGACGATAATATTCTGGCTGGTGGCGGCCAGCAGCAGGGCGCCTATCTTGGCGATCAGCATCCACGTCAGCAACTGGCGGCGGTTCAGCACGTCGCTGAGGGGTACTAAAAACACGATGCCCAGCACATAGCCGATCTGTGTGGCCGTGACCAGGTAACCCGCTTGCGGCACGCTCACGCCAAACGAGGCGGCCAGCATGGACGTGAGCGGCTGCACGTAATACAGGCTGGCGACGAGCACGCCGGCCGACAGGGCAAATAGCAGGATGCGGGTGGCGCTCAGCAGGGTGCTGGCATCGACGGAAGATGGTGCAGATTTCATGCGGTACGACTTTCTTGGAATGACGCTTTTGGATCAGCATGATAGCGGGGCTGCGCATTTCTTGCCGGGCGCGGCCGATTTTGCGGCCGTAGCCAGGCAACAACGCCAGGCAAAAAAATCCCGGCGATCGGTGCCGACGGCCGGGAAAAGGGTATATGCGGATATACCGAGGGAGGAAACGTTCAGTTACTCTTGCTGCGCCAGCTCCGCATGCACTTGCGCCGTGATTTCATACGAGCGCAGCCGGTGCTGGTGCTCGAAGATCTGCGAGGTGATCATCAGTTCGTCGGCACCTGTTTCGGCAATAAAGGCGGCCATCTTCGCCTTCACCGTGTCCGGCGCGCCGATGGCCGTGCAGGACAGGACGGCATCGAGCATGGCGCGTTCCTGCGGGCCCAGCTGTTCCAGATAGCCGGGCACGGGCGGCTGCAAGCGCGACGGGTGGCCCGTGCGCAGGTTGACGAAGGCTTGCTGCATCGAGGTGGCGCGCAGGTGCGCCTCTGCATCCGTATCGGCGGCAAACACGTTAAAGCCCAGCATCACATACGGTTTCGCCAATTGCTTCGATGGCTTGAAATGTTCGCGGTAGTAGGCCACGGCTTGCAGCATCATTTGCGGCGCGAAGTGCGAGGCGAAGGCGTACGGCAAGCCCAGGTGAGCGGCCAGCTGGGCGCCGAACAGGCTCGAACCGAGTATCCATACGGGCACTTTCGCGCCCTTGCCGGGCACGGCCAGCACGCGCTGGCGCGGCTCGTCGGACATGTAGTCGATCAGTTCCAGCACGTCCTGCGGGAATTGCTCGGCGTCGGACTGCAAGTCGCGGCGCAGCGCACGCGCCGTCGTCTGGTCGGAGCCGGGCGCGCGGCCCAGGCCCAGGTCGATGCGGCCCGGGTGCAGCGCTTCCAGTGTGCCGAACTGTTCCGCGATGACCAGCGGCGAGTGGTTCGGCAGCATGACGCCGCCCGCGCCCACGCGGATGGTCTTCGTGCCGGCCGCCACATGGGCGATGACGACGGCCGTGGCGGCGCTGGCGATGCCGGGCATGCCGTGGTGTTCGGCCAGCCAGTAGCGGTGGTAGCCCCAGCGTTCGCCGTGCTGCGCCAGGTCGAGCGTATTTTTGAACGACTGGCTGGCGTTGCTGCCTTCGGCGATGGGCGCGAGGTCGAGTATGGAAAATGGAATCATGGTAGCGATATCGGGACGTGGTGGAAAATCACAATGGACGATTTGTCTATCCCCTGACGCTGGCAGGGTCACCCAAGACAGCGTGGCGGAGAAGACAGGCTGCGCACATGATAATGCGAATCGGGAATTTGCGTACTGATCGGTAAAAAACGCCTGTTGATTGGAAATCGCTGCGGGTGATGCTAGAGTGGACCTCTCTACTTTATGCGCCTCGCCGTGTTCAAGACACCCCTCCGGCTGACCCTGATCGGCCTGCTGCTTCCCGTTTTTCCGTTCATGCCGCGCCCGTCAGCCTGCAGGCGCAGGACACGGCTCGCTACGCGCTGGCCACCTATGCCGAACCGCTGATCGCCAGCCAGGCAAAGATGGTCAGTTTCAACACGGTGGCCGACCCGGCCGTGCTGTTTACCGACAATCCCCAGCACACGGGTTTCAAGCGCTACCTGGCGCAAGAGGCGCAGCGCCTGGGTTTCGATTTCCACGATCATGGCCATGTGCCGATCATCGGCATGGGGAAAGGCCGCGAACGCGTGGGCGTGATCACGCACGGCGCCGTGCAGCCCGTGAACCCCGCCAAATGGGGTCGTTCGCCGTTCGAGCTGGACCGCAGCAGTGAGCCTGGAAAACTGCTGGGATGGGGCACGGAAGACGACAAGGGGCCCATCGCCACGGCCCTGTATGCGATGAAAGCCACCAGGTGCCGGCAGCGCTGCAGGTGCAGATCGGCGAGCAGTGGTTGCAGACGGACGCGCCGCAGATTCCCACTTTATTGTTCGTCTTCGAGCACTACACGGGCATGGCGAATCCGCAACCTGTGGCCACCGGCGCGGCGCCAATTTGCGCCTGTTGCCGAATGCCGTCAGCTTCGGCCCGGCCATGCCGCACACGGTGTACACGGGACATGCCGAACACGAGTTCATGACGGAAAAACAGTTGCTGCTGGATCTGCAAATGTCCACGGCTGTCTGGATAGAGCTGGCGAAATAGCCGCTTGCAAAAATAGAAGGAAGTCATAGACTGCAAGCCTGAGACGAATCCGGGCGCTGAACTTTGTATGCGCATGCGGGTCTGACGTTTCCATGTAGGAAGGGAGCAGCTATGCATGAGCAACAGGAGGTCCGGCTGGCGCCAGCCAGGGCAGGCGGGGTGGTACCGCGCCTGAATCCGGACGAGGATTGGCCATGAACTGGCCGCTGGAACGGGAAGTGGCGCACAAGCTGGCGCAGATGCGGGGCTGGCTGGAGCAGGAACGTGCCAGTGCCGTGCGCCTGCGCGGCGTGGACTGGTTTGCGTGGGCCACGGCGGGCGCGTCGAATAGCCATAGCCATACGGCCGAGTGCGGCTGCGCGGAAGTGCTGGTGACGCGTGACGCTGCCTACATCCTGACGGACGAAGCCGAAGCCATGCGCATGCGCGAGGAAGAAGTGCGCGGGCCATGGACGTGGCAAGTGTCGCCCTGGATGCAGCCGCAGCTGTATGAGTTGCGCGAGCATTTCGTGCAGCATGCGGCCGGTGGCGCGCCTGTCTTGTGCGACCGGCCAGGCTTGCACGAACGCAGCCTGCCCGTGGCTCTGCGCGAAGAGCGGCTGGTGCTGCTGGAATCGGAGCAGCAGCGCTATCGCCAGGTAGGACAGCTGGCTGCCGGCGCGGCCGCGGATGCGCTGCGCCAGGCCCGTCCCGACTGGAGCGAGCAGGAACTGGCTGCTGCGTGCGTGCGCGCGCTGTGGCTGCGGGGCTTGCAGGCCGTGCATGTGCTGGTCAGCGGAGAGGAGCGCCAACAACGGTATCGGCGCGCGCCGCCGGCCCAGGTGGTGCTGGGCACGCAAGCCGTATTGGCCTTGTGCGCGCGGCGTTTCGGCCTGTGCGCCAGCCTGAGCCGTCAACGGCGCTTCAGCCCGGCGCAGCGTCGCGCCGATGGCGCGGCGGTGGCCATGGACGATGCCGATGCCGCCATGCTGGCGCTGGAAGCGGTGGCGCTCGACGCTTGCGAAACGGGCCATGCGCTGAGCATGGTGTATCACGCGCTCGACAGCGCCTACGCGTATGCCGGCCAGCCCGACACGGTGCGCACCAGCCGGCAGGGCGGCATTCATGGCTACCTGGCGCCCGAAGTGGCCGCCGGCGCGCACACGGAAATCATCCTCAAGCGTGGCATGGCGCTGGCCTTCCATCCCAGCCTGCCCGGCAGCACGGTGGAAGACACCTTTCTGCTCGACGGCAGCCAATTGCACAACCTGACGCACGACCCGGCCTGGCCCTCGGCCGTGGTGCAGGGGCGCAGCCGGCCGCTGACCCTGGCGCTGGATTGAGCCTAGCCGTCTGCTAGCGCGAGCCGTCGTACCGCCTGCGGCTTTGTCGGTATGTTCGGCAGCCGTCATTGCTGATTGCGCTAGATCAAGCGGCTAATTACCGTGCTTGGTATAAACGATGCTGGCAATCAGCATTTTGTGCACCCGCACGTTTCCTCACTGTTGAATAGGGAGAAAAAATGTCATCTGGTCCTACCGCAAAACTGATCGATGAGTTGGTGCTGGCCGTAGTCGGCACTGCGCGCGATGCCCGTACGCGCCATGTACTGACCCAGGCCTTGCTTGGCCTGGTGCGGCTGGCGCGCTCGGAACAGTTGCTGGACATGCAGCGCGATGCGGCACGCGCCGTGGGCGCCGGCGGCCGGCGCGAGACGCGTGCCCTGATGCGGCGCCTGGGTGCGCGCAGCCAGGGGCAGTTGCGGCTGGCATTGCAGGATAGCCAAGCGGACCGCGCCTGACTGGTGGTCGGGCCCCGTTCAGGTTTTGGGCAGCGGCGCGTCCTTGCCAAGGGCAGCGGCGACCATTTTCGGCCAGAGGAAATACAGCGGCAGGCAGACCGCCGCTGCGGCCGTGATATCGACCACCCAGTCGCTGACGGCGCCACGGCGGTAAGGCAGGAAACTCTGGATGAATTCGTCCAGCGCGCCCATGGCCGCCACCATCAGCACCGACAGCAGCGCCCGGCGCGCCATGCCGCCGCCCGTGCCGCTGAACAGGATCAGCGCCAGCACGCCATAGCCGAAGGAATGCAGCACGCCGCCCGAGGCATATTGGCCCACATCCGCACGCACGCCGGGTATGTCGCCGACCAAGATCACCAGGATATACAACAGCAGTGCGGTACGGTAGCGCAGGCGTTCGTAGCGGTCGGCAAAACAGAGTTCGAGCAAGGGTGCAGGCATGATGCGTCAGGACAGAGGGAAATGCCGTCACAATATCATGCGCATGGCGGGCCGCCGTGTTTTTGCGCAAGAGCCTGCCGTACAGGCAAAAAAAGGCCCGCGGGGACGCGGGCCAAAAACCCAAATGAAATGGGTCAAGAGTTGAGAGTTGCTCGGTACTTGCCATGTCGCCCGCCTTGCCTGCGCGCGCCATGGTCATGAAAGGGGAGTGGTGTGCCATCGCAGCACACCTGTCTGTAGTCAGGCATATCGGTTGCCTGTACAGCAGATGAAGCAAGTATAGGGGGCGAACATGACGGGCTGATGACACGCCGCAACATTTTTTTGCGGCAGACAAAATGACTGGGAAGATTGTGCATCATGGCAAGAATGACCATGTTTCAGCAGTGACAGCAAAAAAAAGCCCGCTGGTAAAAGCGGGCTTAAAACTATTTTCTTGGAGGAGAATAGTGGAGACAGGTGCATTATGCTGCGTCGCACGATATGTGTCTAATGATCTTTTTAAATATGCATTATTCTTTTTTTATATAACTCTTCTGTTTCACTCTCATTCCTTCACGGCCACCGTGTAGTTGAGCGCCATGCGTCCGCCATCGACATAGATGGTCTGGCCCGTCATGTAGGTGGCATCGTCGCTGGCCAGGAAGGCGGCGATACCGGCCACTTCCTCCGGCTCGCCGCAGCGGCCCAGCGGCGTGCGCGACAGGATCGTGTGGCGCGCCTGCGGGCTGGACAATACCGCTTGCTTGGCCAGTTCCGTCAGGATGGTGCCAGGCCCGATGCCGTTCACGCGCACGCCATGCGGTGCCAGGTTCAAGGCCATGACCTTGGTTAACTGGTTGATGGCGCCTTTCGACACCACATACGGCACCTGGTTCGGAATCGCCAGTTCCGCATTCACGCTGGACATATTGATGATGCAGCCGCTATTGCGCTTGACCATTTCGCGCGCCACGGCCTGGCCGCACAGGAACATCGATTTCAGGTTGATGCGCATGACGCGGTCGAAATCGTCTTCGCAGACATCGAGGAAATCGGCCGCGTGCGTGACGCCCGCATTGTTGACGAGGATATCGATGTGGCCGAACAACGCCAGCGTTTCCTTCAGCATGGCATCCACGTCCGCCTTCTGGCTGACGTCGGCGCAAAAGAAGCGCGCTTGCGGGCCGAGGGCAGCAGCCGCCTGCGCGCCTTCTTCCTTGATGTCGACCAGCATCACTTGCGCCCCTTCGGCGATCAGGCGGGTGGCGCAGGCCAGGCCGATGCCTTGCGTGGCGCCCGTGACGATGGCGGTTTTATTGATCAGCTTCATGTGTTCTCCTCGGCGGTAATGGGGGCCGCGCTGCCCAGGCCACCGGCTTGCGCGGCAATGGGCAGATTTTAATCCCTGGGCAGGAATCAGAGGAGGATGGGTTCGTTCGGCAACTGGTTGCCGCGCGTACCGTCGGCGGGGAAGTGGCTTTGCAACAAGGTATTGAGCTGCTGCAAGGCATCGAGCGTGCTGTCGTGATAATTGCTGTCCTTGAACCCTTTTGTCATGGTGCGACACACGCCTTGCCACTGTTCCGGCGTGACGCGCCGGCCCACGTTGCGGTCGGCGACGATATCGACCTGGTGCTCTGCCAAGTTGATATAGATCAGTACGCCAACGTTATCTTCGGTATCCCATACACCATACTGGGCAAACAGTTCGCGCGCCCGCTCGCGGTTGCTCAAGCCCTGGTAGGCCATGCCGGGTGTCAGGGCCGCCTCGACGATCAGGCGCACTTCCGCCTGGTGCATCGCCTCGCCATCGGCAATGGTCGTCTCGATGGCTTTCAGGGTGCGTTCGGGAAATGCCTGGCGCGCCGTCGCGGGCGTGCCGCGCAAATGCTTCAAGGCGCGTCCGCAGCGTTGTCCAAATGTCAGCTGTTTCGTCATTACCAATCTCCCGAGGCGCCGCCGCCGTCAAAACCGCCGCCGCCGCCACCGAAACCACCGCCTCCACCGCCACCGCCAAAACCACCGCCGCCGCCGCGGTTGTTCAGCGCCTGGCTCAAAATGCTGCCCAGCACGACACCCGTGGCGCCGCTGGACCAGTTGCTGCCGCGCTGCAGCCGGGTAGGTCCGCCGCGCGAGCGGAACACGGTCAGCAGGACCAGGAAGCCGAAGAACAGCAGCGGCAGCCAAAAGGTCAGGCCGCCCGCGTCCACCGTGGCCGGCGCCTTTTGCTGGGCGGGAGCGGGGAATTGCTCCTGGTTCAGCAGGGTGGCAATCGCGCCCACGCCAGCGACCAGACCGCCATAGAAATCGTTCTGCTTGAAATGCGGTGCGATCACATCTTGCAGGATGCGTTTCGATTGCGCATCCGTCAGCACGCCCTGCACGCCGCGACCTGCTTCGATGCGCAGGCGGCGCAAGGATGACGGATTGTCTTTCGCCACCATCAGCAGCACGCCGTCATCGACGCCCTTGCGGCCCAGCTTCCAGGCATCCGTCACGCGGATGCTGTATTGCTCGATGGCTTCCGGTTCCGTGCTCTTGACCAGCAGCACGGCGATCTGGCTGCCCGTCTTGGCTTCGTAATCGGCCAGCACGCCTTCCAGCGCCGCTTTTTGCTTGGCGTCGAGCATGCCGGCGTTGTCCGTCACGCGCGCTGCCAGCGGCGGCACGGCTTGCAAACCCTGTGCGCTGGCGGGCAGGCTGGTGCACAGCAGCAGCGCCGTCGCCAGCGCCGCCAGATAAGACCAGGCTTTCATCTTACTTGCCGAAGTTGACAGTTGGCGCGGTCGAGATGGCTTTTTCATTTTCCACCGTGAACGATGGCTTGACCTTGTAGCCGAAGACCATGGCCGTCAGGTTGTTCGGGAAGCTGCGCGCATGCACGTTGTAATCTTGCACTGCGGTAATGTAACGCTGGCGCGCCACGGTGATGCGGTTCTCCGTGCCTTCCAGCTGCGACTGCAAGTCGCGGAAGCTGGTGTCGGCTTTCAGGTCCGGGTATTTCTCGGACACTACCATCAAACGCGACAGGGCGGACGACAGCTGCCCCTGCACTTGCTGGAATTTCTCGAAGGCGGCCGGGTCGTTCAGCACTTCGGGCGTAATCTGGAAACTGGTGGCGGCGGCGCGCGCCTTGGTCACCGCTTCCAGCGTTTCGCGCTCATGCGTGGCATAGCCCTTGACGGTGTTGACCAGGTTGGGGATCAGGTCGGCGCGGCGCTGGTACTGGTTGACCACTTCGCCCCAGGCGGCCTTGGTGGCTTCGTCCTTGCTCTGGAAGTCGTTGTAGCCGCAGCCCGTCAGGATGCCGGCCAGGACGGTGACGCTCAGCGCCAGGCGCAGCCATTTGGTGAATTGATTGGTGATTTGCATGATGGGTTCCGTGCAGAATAAGGGAGGTGAAGCAAATATACCTGAAACGGCCCGGGATGTCGGTTTAATAAGCGCTGGCAGCCGTCCCTGGCGACCTTGCCGCGCCGTGGCAACCCTGCGCCGCGTTACAATACGGGGTTTGCAACTGAATATAGAGAAGGTGTGCCGTGAATTTCATCAATAAATTATCCGCCGCGTGGACGGCCAATAATTCCCTGCTGTGCGTGGGACTGGACCCCGACCTGGCGAAACTGCCGGCCGAATTGCGCGACTTGCCCGATGGAATCACCACCTTTTGCACGCGCATCATCGATGCCACGGCCGACCTGGCCTGCGCCTTCAAGCCGCAGATCGCGTATTTCGGCGCGCTGGGCGCGGAAAAGCAGCTGGAAGACATCTGCCGCTACGTGCGCGAACACTATCCGCACATCCCCCTGATCCTCGACGCGAAACGGGGCGACATCGGCGCCACGGCCACGCAATATGCGCGCGAAGCGTTCGAGCGCTACGGCGCCGACGCCGTCACCGTGAACCCGTACATGGGCGAGGATTCGCTCGATCCTTACCTGGCGTGGCAAGACCGCGGCGTGATCATCCTGTGCCGCACCTCGAATCCGGGCGGCTCCGACTTGCAATTTCTCGACACGGATGGCGTGCCCCTGTACCAGCGCGTGGCGCGCCTGGTGGCCGAGAAATGGAACAAGAACGGCCAGTGTGCGCTTGTCGTCGGCGCAACTTTCCCTGAAGAACTGGCGCAAGTGCGCGCCATCGTCGGCGACATGCCGCTGCTGGTGCCCGGTATCGGCGCCCAGGGCGGCGACATCGCCGCCACCGTCGGCGCGGGCCAGACGGCCAACGGCATGGGCATGATGATCAGCTCTTCGCGCGCCATCATCTACGCCACGCCGCAAGCTGGCGAAGATTTCGCCGATGCGGCGCGTCGCGTGGCGATCGAGACGCGCGATGCGATCAATCAACACCGCGCGTCTGATGGTGTCTGACATAAGCTACTGCGCGTCGCGATTTGCGGCCGGCGATGCTCACTGTGCTATAGCACAGTTGCGCTTCTCGGCCGCAACTCTCATCCGCTCGCTACGCTTCTGTCAGGCACCGTGATGACTGTTGTTTGTCATCCATGCAAAATGCCGGGCTAGCCCGGCATTTTGCATTTAGTCTCTCTGTGGTGCGACGATCTCCGCGTAATCGTAGAGTTCGCCCAATATCTCTTCCCCCCGCTCATCGACTGATTCCGACAGCACGTCGATTTCCGTAAACAGCATTTCGATGGTGCGGGCGCCGCCGTCGCCGTCGAACAGGCGGGCGGCGCGGTGCTGTTCCCAGCGCAGGTTTTCCGCTTCGCTCAGGGTTTGCGGGAAATTGCGGGCACGGTAGCGGAACAGCAATTCTTGCAAGCGTTCGTCGGCAAACGAGGGGCGCGCCGTGGCCAGCTTGACCGGTGTATCGCGGCGCAAGGATTCGAGCAGGCGGCGGTCGTCGTTGCTGACGAAACCGTTGTACAAATCCTCATCCACATCCAACGCGACATGCGCGCCCGGGCGCTGGAACACTTCGGCCCAGATCGTATCCATGTTCGGCGCCGTGGCAGCCAGCTGGGCGTTGAGCTTCGCGGCGTCCAGATCGATGCCCCATTGCGCGGCCATGGCGGGCGACAGGGTTTTCAGATTGCCGACCAGCATGGGCGACTTGTTCAGGTGCACGCTTTTCACGGGCAGGCGGGTCATGCCTTCCGGCATGGCATCCTTGCGCGTGAACAAACGCGTGCGGATGGTGTCGGCGTCCAGAGTGAACAGTTCACGTGGGTCGTACTGACAATCCCAGACGAGGATTTCATTTTTGTTGCTCGGGTGCGTGGCCAGTGGCCAGACGATGCCCAGGCAGCCCCGTTCGGCGGGGAACATGCCGGACACGTGCAGGAAGGGCTGGCGCTCGCTGGCGGCCAGGTGCATGCCCATTTCGCTGGCGACCCTGTCCTTCTTGTGCAGCGCCAGGCAAAACTCGAACAGTTTCGGCTGCTTTTCCTTGATCAGGCGGGCCAGGGCGATGGTGGCGCGCACGTCAGACAGTGCATCGTGCGCCGCTTCGTGGACCAGGCCATTGGCCTTGCTCAGGTGTTCCAGTTTGAAGCTGGTCTGGCCATCGTCGCGCTTCGGCCATTGAATGCCTTCCGGGCGCAGCGCGTGCATCATGCGCACCACGTCGAGGATATCCCAGCGGCCGCAATGGTTTTTCCATTCGCGCGCATACGGGTCGATCAGGTTGCGCCAGAACAGGAAACGCGTGACTTCATCGTCGAAACGGATGGTGTTGTAGCCCACGCCGATGGTGCCCGGTTCCGAAAAGGCCGCTTCAATGGTGGCGGCGAACTGGTGTTCTGGCACGCCCAGCTGCAGACACTGCTGCGGCGTGATGCCCGTGATCAGGCACGATTGCGGGTCGGGCAGGAAATCATTGGCAGGCTGGCAATACAGCATGATCGGCTCGCCGATCTCGTTGAGTTCGGCATCCGTGCGGATGGCGGCGAACTGGGCCGGGCGGTCGCGGCGCGGCTGAGCGCCAAAGGTTTCGTAGTCGTGCCAAAGGAAAGTCTGGGTAGTCATTGATGGTCGTTGCTTAATTGGTTGTCTGGGCCGCTCAAAGAGTCGCTGCTACAGTTTTCTGAAAACCTGCCGATACTACACGAGAGGATGGTCATCATTGCGTTTCCCGCATGGTGGCATATATTGCCCGTTCAAGGAGGTCTATCGTGTCAATTCCCATCGCCGCAAGCGGCAATTCCACCCCTTCCGTGACTTCCGTCAGTACGGGCGTTGCCGGCAAGGACGATAAAGTCCAGCAAAAGGACGGCGTCAACACTGAAATGAGCGTGAACGACCGCAGCAAGCTGCAATTGAACGCCTCCATCATGCAGGCGTCGCTGAACGTGTCGATCGGATCGGAAAACGAGCCGCTGGCGCTGCTGTACAAGACGGCCATCACGAATATCAATGAAGCGCTGAAGGGCCAGTACGGCGAGGACGCGATCCAGAACGCCGCGTCGCAGGATAATAGTGTCGAAGCGACGGCGAGCCGCATTGTATCGCTGTCGACGGGTTTTTTTGACGCCTACAAGAAACAGAATCCCGGCATGGACGACGATACGGCGCTGACCAAGTTCATGGACACCATCAGCGGCGGCATGGAAAAAGGCTTCAAGGAAGCGCGCGATTTCCTGGAAGGCTTAAAAGTGTTGCAAGGCGATATCGCCGGCAATATCGACAAGACCTATACATTGGTGCAGAAGGGCTATGCGGATTTCATCGCCGCGCACAGCAGCAAGAAGGATGAGGCCGCCAAGCCGGATGCCGGCAAGCCGGCCGACAGCAAGGCTGCCTGAGTTACAGCGCGACTCTGTTGCGGCCCGATGCTTTTGCCCGGTAAAGGGCCGCATCGGCCGCGGCGATCAGCGCTTCGTCGTCCTGTTCGGCCGCCAGGCTGGCCACGCCGAAGGAACCCGTGATGTGCGGCAGCGCGCTGCGCATGTCGGTGAAAATGACGGCTTGCTGCATGCGCTCGCACAAGCGCTCGGCGACCCGCAGAGCCACGTTTTCGCTGGTATCGGGCAAGATCACCATCATTTCCTCGCCACCATAGCGCACGGCAAAATCCGTGGGCCGCAGGGCCGCGCCCAGCACTTGCGCGGCGATGCGCAGTGCCTGGTCGCCCGCCTGGTGGCCGTGGGTGTCGTTGAAACGCTTGAAATGGTCGAGGTCTATCATCACCAGCGATAGCGGTGAGTTGCTGGCGTGGGCGGTGACGATCATGTTCGGCAGTAAATCGGTCAGCCAGGCGCGGTTATACAAGCCCGTCAGGCTGTCGACCATCGATAGCTGGCGGTAGAACTCGCCCAGTTTCTGGCGCCGGCGCAGCAGGGCATTGGCGGCGCGGATGCGGAAGGACAGCAAGCGCAGCAGGTTGCGTGCCAGGCCGTTCGATTGCTCGATCAATTCCCAGACGACGGCCGCGTCGATCACCAGCAAGTCAGTTTCTTCCAGGGCGGAAATGGCGGCCAGGTTGCTCGCTTCATCGAGCACCGATTGTTCGCCCACGCTCTCGCCGGGCAAGACCTTGCTGACAGTGCCGTCATCCATGCCCGTGTGGGTGTCGGCCGCCACGGCCAGCGAGCCGCGCAGGACGATGTACAGGCTGGTGCCCTGACTGTCGGCAATGGCTTCGCCTGCTTCGAGGCGCATCACGGGACAGGGCGCCAGCATGGCGGCCGTCTGGCTGTCCGCAGCATCGCTAAATAGCTGTAAATCGCCGATGTTGCAGCCTGAAGCACCGAAGTTGCCGATCTGTTCCACAATCATACTTTCATAAAGCCGGCGCGCGCGAGCAGAGAGCCGGTAGCTTCATGATAGCGTAATGCAGCCTTGGCTGTAACGGCAAAAGCTTGCTTGATGTCACTTACTGTGGGAAATACGACAATTATTTCATTCTCGCGTACATGCGCTGGAATGCTGATTCTTTTGGCATTGTGGTTGCCGCGCGCGAAAAGCGGGCCGGATGTGCAAAGGCAGCCTTGAACGGCTGCCTTGGTCTCTGAAGAATGCTGCGGTAGGGGAGTTACTCGGCGGTTTCTTCCGCTTCGGCCGTATCGATCACGGCATTCTTACCGGTGGCGTGGCGCTTGCTGTCTTGCAGACGGCCCAGGGCACTATCGATGGCGCGTTTCAGTTTGTCGGTAGCGCCGGCAACGGATTGATGCACGGTAGCGTTCTGTTCGGTTACGGCAATTGCTTGATAGCCAGCAACGCGTGCTTCCATGACGCAGCGAATATCGTCGGCGCCGCCTTTCGGGCCATTCGTGTCGCTGATGTGGACTTCGATGCGGGTCAGGTTGTCGCGGAAGCGGTTCAGTGCGCTTTCAAGTACGGATTGCACATGTTCGTTCAGTCCAGCGGTGTTGTCGATGGTGCTGTCGGTATGAATATTGATTTGCATATGCTTACTCCTGTCAATTCAAAAAAAACCCATCTCAGGCGTGTTGCGGCCTGGTTGCTGCCTCATGCAAATGACCTCTGTGCATGGAACTTATCTTACTCCTCTTTCCAGTATTTCAAGAGGGTGCGCACAATTAAGATGAGCTTAACCCTTTAGCCAGGTCAAGTTTCCCTGCGGAATTTTTTTGCCCCCGCTGCTCACCCATTGATCACCCATTGATCAGGCCGGCGGCGATATTGATCGACAGGCCCAGCACGACCAGGTTGAAGAAAAAGCTCAGCACGGATTGCCCCAGCACGATCTGCCGCATCAGCCGCGTCTGCACGCACACGTCCGACGTTTGCACGGCCACGGCGATGGTGAAGGCGAAATACAAAAAATCCCAGTAATCGGGGTTTTGCTCGTCGTCGGGAAATTTCAAGGGGCGCAGTGCGGGGTCGGCCTGGTAATACAGGTGGGCATAGTGGAAGCAGAACAGGGTGCCGACGAGGAACCAGGAACCGACCAGGGTGAGGATCGTCAGGCCGTAATGCAGCGCGCGCTCGTCCGGCGCCATGTCTTTCATCGAGGACAGCTGCGAGACGATGGCCACCAGGCTCATCACGGATGCGACGGACAGGGCCGACAGGACCGTGGTAGCCCGTTCATCCTGGCGCTGCGCCATCACCTTTACCTTGTGATGGTTGGCGCGCATCATCATCCAGGCCATCGTCGCCAGGTAGAACCAGACGGCCACATTCCACGCCGTCAGCAAACGCGTCATCGGTTGCCAGGATGCGGGCAGCAGCAGGCCGGCCACCACGCCGATGGCCGTGGCCATGCTCAGGTGGGGGCGGCTGCGGATGAAGCTGTGCAAGGGAAACGTGATTTTCATGGTGCGAAGTGGGCTATGGCAATAGCGCATCTTAGCCCTTAGTTTGCGCTCGCGG
Organism: Janthinobacterium algoris; assembly: GCF_051380935.1. Classification (NCBI taxonomy): domain Bacteria; kingdom Pseudomonadati; phylum Pseudomonadota; class Betaproteobacteria; order Burkholderiales; family Oxalobacteraceae; genus Janthinobacterium; species Janthinobacterium algoris. Next base: position 127,810 of record NZ_JBNYXZ010000011.1, read on the forward strand.
TGGCCGTCCTGGCGGCCGCTTCCTTCTCGTGGTGGGGGAAGCGGTCCATGCGCGACAGCACGGGGAACAGCACGGCCCAGATGCCCGTCACGGCCAGGGTGGCGGCGCCGCCGAAGAGCACGGCGCGCACCAGGCCGAACCAGCCGGCCGTCAAGCCCGATTCGAATTCGCCCAGCTCGTTCGAGGCGCCGATGAAGACGGCGTTCACGGCGCTGACCCGGCCGCGGATCTCGTCGGGCGTCTCGAACTGCACCAGTAGGTGGCGGATGTAGACGCTGACCATGTCGCCGGCACCCATCAGTAACAGCGCCGCCAGCGCCAGCGGGAAATAGCTGGTGCTGCCCAGCACCAGGGTACCCAGGCCGAAGACGGCGACGCCGCCGAACATCCAGGCGCCCACCCGGCGCGTGATGGGAAAGATGGCTAGCGCGATCGAGCACAGGGCGGCGCCGGCGCCGGGTGCCGTGCGCAGCAGGCCCAGGCCGCTGGGGCCGATATGCAGCACGTCATGCGCGAGCGCCGGTAACAGGGCCGTCGCGCCGCCGAACAGCACGGCAAACAGGTCGAGCGAAATGGCGCCCAGCACGATAGGTTTCGACCAGACGAAGCGCAAGCCTTCGAGCAGGGTGTGCCAGCTGACGGGTTCGCGTTTCACCACGTGCGGCGCCGGCGTGGTGGCGCGCATCAGCAAGACGGACAGCAGCAGCAGCGCGGACGAGATCAAATACACCACCTTGGGGCCGAAGTAATACAGCAAGCCGCCCAGGGTAGGCCCCAGGATGATGGCCACATGCGAGCTCGATGCACTGAGCGCGACGGCGCGGCTGAAGTGTTGCGTGGGCACCATGTTCACCAGCACGGCTTGCGTGGCCGGCATCATGAAGGCGCGCGCGCTGCCGAACAGCACCAGCACGGCAAACACGGGCCAGACGATGGAGAGTCCGCTCAGGGTAAACGCCAGCAGGGCCAGCGCGCAAGCCAGCTGCGCCGCCAGGCACCAGGCGATGATGTTGCGGCGGTTGTAGCGGTCGGCCACATGGCCCGCCGGCAAGATCAGCACGAGGAAGGGCGCGAACTGCGCCAGGCCGATCAAGCCCAGGTCGAACAGGCTGCCCGTGATCTGGTACACCTGCCAGCCGATGGCCACGCTTTGCATTTGCACGGCCACCGTGCCCAGCACACGGGCGGACAGGTAAAAGGCAAAGTTGCGGTGACGCAGGATAGTGAAGTCGTTGCCGGCGGACGCGAGGGCCATGAGATTTCCAGAGAGCAGCGGGGAGGAGCGGGGACGGCAGCGGATGCCGCCTCAGCAGTACCCGCTGTCTGAATGCTTACTTGGCCAGGTCGGCTTCGGTGGTGAAGGCGTCCGCGTAGAACTCATCGGCTGGAAGTTGACACAATTGCACGAAATCGCGGTTGGCCGATTCGACGACGATGGGTGCGCCGCAGGCATACACTTGATAAGCGGACATATCCGGCAAGTCGGCCATGACGGCCTGGTGCACGAAGCCCGTGCGGCCGCTCCAGGCGTCTTCCGGCAAGGCTTCCGACACGACAGGCACATACGTAAATTGCGGCAGGTCGGCGGCCCACTGGCGGCACAGCGCATCCATGTACAGGTCGTGCGGACGGCGTGCGCCCCAGTACAGGCTGATCGGGCGCTGTGATTTTTCGTTGATCATGTGCTCGACGATGGCTTTCAGGGGGGCAAAACCCGTGCCCGAGGCCAGCAGCACGACGGGCTTGTCGGAATCCTCGCGCAGGAAGAAGGTGCCCATCGGGCCTTCGAAGCGCAGGATGTCGCGCTCCTTCATGCTGCCAAACACCTGGTCGGTGAACAGGCCGCCCGGCATGTGGCGGATGTGCAGGCTCACCGGGCCACCCTCGACGGGGGCGCTGGCCATGCTGTAGCTGCGGCGTTTGTTGTCGCGCAGCATGATTTCGATATACTGTCCGGCGCGGTAGTGCAGGCGCTCGCTGGCCGGCAATTGCAGGGTCAGCACGACGACGTCGGGTGCGACTTTGTCGATGCTGGTCACGCGCGACGGCATTTTCTTGATCGGGTAGTCGCTGCTGCCCGCCACTTCGCGCGCCTGCACCACCAGGTCGCCCTGGGGCACGGCGCAGCACAGCAGCGAGTAGCCGGCGGCCGCTTCATCTTCCGTCAGGGAGCGGGCCTGGTATGGCTTATGCTGTACGCTGCCGGACACGATCTTGCCCTTGCACGAGCTGCAGGCGCCGCTCTTGCAGCTATACGGCAAGCCCACGCCGGCGCGGATCGCCGCCGACAGGACGGTTTCGTCCGCTTCGCAGCTGAATTGGTGGCCGCTGGGCTGAACAGTAATTTGAAAAGTCATACAATCCTTGAGATGAAAAATATGTTAATGCACTCTTTGCGCAAACCGGTGGGCTTGCCGCGCCTGCTGATCCTGGGCTGCGGCGACGTTGGCATGCGCCTGCTGCCGCTGCTGCGCGCGCGCTTTCGCGTCTTTGCCGTCACCAGCCAGCCGGCGCGTTGCGCGCAGCTGCGGGCCGCCGGCGCCGTGCCCATCGTGGCCAACCTCGACGACCGCGCCAGCCTGAAACGGCTGGCGGGACTGGCGCCGCTGATCGTGCACTTGGCGCCGCCCATGTCGTCTGGCTTGCTGGACCTGCGCACGCGCAATCTGGTCGCCATTTTACCCGAGCATGCACGCATGGTGTATGTGAGTACCAGCGGCGTGTATGGCGATTGCGCCGGCGCCTGGGTCGATGAGACGCGACCGCCCGCGCCGGCGAATGCGCGGGCGAAGCGGCGCGTGGATGCCGAACAGGTTTTGCGGGGCTGGGGCGCGCGCCGCGGCGCCAGCGTGGCCATCCTGCGCGTGCCCGGCATTTATGCGCACGACCGCCTGCCCCTGAAGCGCCTGCGCGACGGCACGCCGGCCCTGGTCGCGAGCGACGATGTGTACACCAACCATATTCATGCCGATGACCTGGCGCGCATCATCGAACGGGCCTTGTGGCGTGGCAAGCCTGGACGCGTGTATCACGCCAGCGATGACAGCGAACTCAAAATGGCCGAATATTTCGATGCCGTGGCCGACACCTTCGGTCTGCCGCGTCCGCCGCGCCTGCCGCGTGCCGAACTGCAGCAAGTGGTCACGCCGATGCTGCTGTCATTCATGTCCGAATCGCGCCGCCTGCACAATGTGCGCCTCAAGCGCGAGCTGGGCGTGCGCCTGCGCTACGCGCGCGTGGCCGATGCCTTGCAGTCGCTGTCCGCCGATGTGGCCAGCATCGGGTAAAATGGTCGGTTATCTGCGCACTTTGCTGGGCCGGCGCGTAGCGCGCCGTTGCGGCGGTGCGCCATTCACTTAAGGACTACAGCATGACCACCCTCACTTACGAAGCATACCTGGACGAGGTCACCACCGTCCTGACGGAACTGTATGACCTCGACGACGACGCTGCCATCAAGCTGGTCGTGGCGGCGCAGGATGCCGAATTTTTTGTCCCGCACGATGCGCATGAGGAAATGCGTACCGCCGAGCAAGCCAAGAAAGATGCGGTCACCCTGTTCGAGCGCAAGCAGAATCGCCAGCAAACGCAGGAAAAACAGCAACAGCGCGTGCGCCAGCAAAAGAAATAAAGACGCGGTGCTGGGCCACCGGCCGCCAGGCCGTGGGGCAGTGCGGGCTTCGGCGCAACACCGGGGTCTTGCCATTTGATGCAACGCAAAAGCGTCATGGCGCGCTGGCGATATGGTGAGCAATGTCGTCACGCGTGCTGGCTATTTATGGCGGGCTCTACATCTACAATTAGCGCGACGCTGTTTCCCGTCAGCAGGAGCGAGTCATGCGAGCTACGAGTTACCCCAGCAAGGAACAGGTGCGCGCTTATATGCGCCGCCGTGAACATGCGCTGCAGCCGCCGCCACCACCCGATGAAATTCGCCGACAACTGGCCTGGTGCCGCGTGGACGCCTTCGCTAGCACCTGCCTGACGGCCACTTCGGCCGGCGTGGCCGCGCAAGGCTGGCATTTATCAGCGGACATGGCCCGCCTGAGCACGCTCATGGCGATTGCCTGGCTGATGCACAGCGGTGTTTCTCATTGTAAAAATTGATGACTTGCAGCAAATTTTTCCAATTTGAGTTATCCTCTAGCACATTCCAAGTGCGTAAATTCTCTTCAATTATCACAATTTTGCTTTAAGTTACGCAAAAATCAACAATAGCGTGTATTATATTGTTTGTGGTGTAAAAGCCGCATAAGTGATGGCGCTTTTTAGTGTGTTTACCCTGAATTATTGCAGAAGAGACATTCGGTTTCTTTGTGCTCTAATACAACAAGTACGGATTTTGATCATGTCTCTCAAACAAATTACCTCTTTGCCTACCTACAACCCGAATCGCGTCCTCGATGCGATCATCGACAAGCTGCAACTGAAAAACGATGCCGCCTTGTCGCGCGCGCTGGAAGTGGCGCCACCTGTTATCAGCAAGATTCGTCACAACACCTTGCCGATCGGCGCCACGATCCTCATCCGCATGCATGAAATCAGCGATTTCAGCATTCGTGAACTGCGCGAGTTGATGGCTGCCTAAGAGCGCCTGACAGACGGCAAACTGAGAGGTGCCGTCTGGGTACGTCAGGCTTGCCGCGTGCGGCAGCCACATCTGTTTTTTGCTTTTCTATTGCGGGTCGCGGTTCAGCACCGGACGATCGATGTAGAAACGCCCCATTTCCAGGCCGGTCGTGGACGACTTGACCACCGCGGCGGCCAGTGTGGCGGGCGCGCTGGAAAATGCGGTATTGGCAGCCCCGGTCGCGCGGCCCGAATACGCTGTCGCCTGCACCGCTGCGCTGGAAAACGCCGTTTGTACGGCCCGGCCCGAGTATGCCGTCGCCTGTACCGCCGCACTGGAAAACGCAGTTTGTACAGCCCGGCCCGAGTACGCTGTCGCCTGTACTGCGGCACTGGAAAACGCTGTTTGTACCGTCCGTCCTGAATACGCAGCCTGCACGGCGCGTCCCGAATACGCCGCCTGTACGGCGCGCCCCGAATACGCCGTTTCTGCGCGGATATAATCTTCCCCGAACGTTTGCTCATACAGCTGCTTCATGCGCTCGCCCACGCGCAGGTGTGCCGCTTCGTCGTCTTCGCCGCGCAGGCCGATGTAGGGGAAGTGATGCAGGAAGTAGCCGAAGACCTGTTCGCAGTCCGCCGCATATTTCAGAGTGTCGAGAATGTGGTAATGCCAGAATGTATCGACGTCCATCAGTGGCGCCGTTTCTTCTTCCGGAAACTGTTTCATCAGGATCAGAAAGCGCCGGTACTCGAACTCCACCGCATTGGCCTTCTCCAGACTCCATCCTTCGCCTGACTCCTGGTGCATCAGCTTGACTTTGATCGCGTCCAAATTCAAATCGGCAATTGCCTTGAAACTGTCGTTCGTATCCATGAATGTCCTTTGATAAAGAGCGTTGTGGGAAATACAGTGCAACAAGGGAGAGTGGTGGCGGTGTACTCCTGGCAAGTAGTCGAGGAATGCCTGGTCCATGGCGGGCAGGCGCTGAGTTGTCCTACATCAATATTGCATCTAATAACAAAATATGCAAGCTGAGCTTGCTTCAATGCGGCCTGCCTATCAGGTGTTGCTCCGGCTGTCTTCCTGGTAGGGGAACGCGGTGGCGTCCGCACCCAGCGGTACGCTGACATGCACGCTCATGCCCGCGCCGGGGCTGCTTTCGATGTAGAAAGTGCCACCCAGTAACTTAATGCGTTCCTCGATCCCTACCAGGCCAAATGAGCCCAGCTTGTTGCGTCCGTCGATGGCCGCACCCACGCCGTTGTCGCTGACGCTCATCGACACGGTGTCGTGGCACTTTTCCAGCTTGACTTGCACGCTGCTGGCATTGGCATGCTGGGAAATGTTGCTGAGCGACTCTTGCAGGATGCGGAACAGGGCCGTGGCACACTGGTCGCTCAGACAGATGTCGTCATGGCTTTCGCTCACTTCGCAGGCGATACCCGTGCGCAGGCGAAATTGCGCTACCTGCCATTCGACGGCCGCATTCACACCCAGGTCCAGCACGGTAGGGCGCAAGTCGTTGATGATTTGCCGCACGCTCTTGATGGTGGCGTCGATCTGCTCCAGGGTCGAGCGGGCGCGGGCGTTCAGGCGCGGGTGGCGGCGCTGCGTGCGCGAGGCCAGCATGTCGGCATCGATGCGCAAGACCAGCAGGTTCTGTCCCAGATCGTCGTGGATTTCGCGCGCGATGCGCTTGCGCTCTTCTTCCTTGATCCGGTCGGCGTGGGCTGCCAGGCGGCGCAGTTTCTGGTGCGACAGCTGCAGGCGGATCTGGCTGGCGCGTAATTCCGCCGTCATACCCGTCGCCATCTGGATGGCGCGCCGGCGCGACGACGCCAGGGCATGAAACAGCATGTACAGCAGCATGGTGCTGGCAAAACCGGTCAGCAGGGCCAGCCACGGCAGGAAGACGTCGAAGCGCGTATACAGGTCGCTCTTGCGCACGCTGAACAGCGCTTGCCACGCGCGGCCATTGTGCTCGATGAGCATTGTGCTGCTCAGATACCGCCCCGAGTTGCCGGGCAGCCACCATGGCGCATGCATGCCCGCCGTCGTGCTGTCAAAGATGGGGTGCATGTCGTGCGGCAAGTTCAGCGGCAAGTCCGGCTGTTCAAGCGGCACCTGCGGGCCGATATCGAACAGGGTCAGGCGGACATTGCGTACCGGCATGTCGGCCAGCGCGCTGCGCATCATCGTCACCAGGTCGTAGCCGATGCCGATGGAACCCTGGTAGGCCGCGCGCCTTTGATCCACCGTGCCGGTCGGCATACCGAAGCGGTACATGGGCAGGCGCATGGCCATGCCCGTCAGCTGTGGCCGGCCTTCCATCGGCACGGGGACGCCGGAATTGCTGATCTGGCCCGAATCGCGCGACTGCGCCAGCGCTTCGGCGATCAGGGGGCGCGAAGCGATGTCATAGCCATATTTTTCCGGCGCGCTGGCAATCGGCTCGATGTACACCAGCACGGAATAATGGGGGCGCGGGCCGGGCGGATGGATGGCAAACGCCGGATAACCGTCGCGTCCGGGCGGATAGTCGCGCTGCATGGCCGCTTCGAAGGCGGCGCGCTGCGACTCGTCGATTTCCTGGCTGTAATTGAGATTCATCACGCCCGGATAGTTCTGTTGCAAGCCGATATTGGCCACGTAGCGGTGGAATTGCTCGCGGCTCACGTGTTCGTTGGCGTGGAACAGGCTGGCCGTGCCGCGCAGCAGGTTGGCATACGACTTGAGGCGCGATGTGATGTTTTTCTGGTTATTGCGCGCCAGATTGTTGAACAGCTCGCTGGCATCGTTTTCGATCGACAGCGAAGCGGCCATGTAGAACAGCAGGCTCACCATCAGCGACGTCACGAAACCGAGCTGCCAAAGGGGTTTTTTTTCAGCAGATAAGGGGTGTTTGCCGGCAGTAGAAGACATCGCCATCCGCATCAGGAAGAGGAATCGGGTGCCGCCTGTGTGCTGGAGGCTGTACTGAATTGCACAAGCACTATCGGCATTGCAAATTGCTCAATAGCTGCCTAATATACAAAATTATCGTGAATATAGTCAACAGGCAATATTCCTCTGTTGACGTATATTGCTAAAACGAAAAAAAACCGCCGCAGCGGTTTTTTTTCGTGGAGCGTGCGGCGCCTTACTTGGCGGGCTGCCAGCTATCTTTCAGGGTGACAATGCGGTTGAAGACGGGCTTGCCGGGCTGGCTGTCGACCCGGTCGGCCGCGAAGTAGCCGTGGCGCTCGAACTGGAAGCGCTGTTCCGCTTGGGCCAGTTCCGCGCCCGGTTCCAGCCACGCTTGCACCACATCCTTGGCCAGCGGGTTCAGGGCCAGCTTGAAGTCCTTGCCGCCCGCGTCCGGCTGCGGGTCGGTAAACAGGCGGTCGTACAGGCGCACTTCGGCGGGAATGGCCGTCGGCGCGCTGACCCAGTGCATATTCCCCTTGACCTTGTAGGTGGCGCTGCCTTCCGTGCCCGACTTGCTGTCCGGGAAATAGGTGCAATGCACGGCGATGACCTTGCCGTCCGCATCCGTGTCAAAGCCAGTGCATTCGATCACGTAGCCGTAGCGCAGGCGAACCTTGCTGCCCGGCTTGTCGTCGATCGGCGGATATAAACGGAAATAGCCCTTGTTCGGCACTTCCATGAAGTCGTCTTCCTCGATCCACAGCTCGCGCGAGATGGGGAAGGTGCGCAAGCCACGCTCCGGGAAGTGCGGATGCACGGGCGCCGTGCATGCCACGCTTTCGCCTTCGGGGAAATTGTCGATGATCAATTTCAACGGACGCAGCACGGCCACCGTGCGCGGCGCCTTCGGGTCCAGGTCTTCGCGCAGGCAGCCTTCGAGCACGCTGTAGTCGATCCAGCCGTCGGATTTGGTCACGCCCGTGCGTTCGCACATCAGTTGAATCGCTTCCGGCGTGTAGCCGCGGCGGCGCATGCCCACCAGGGTCGGCATGCGGGGGTCGTCCCAGCCGTCGACGATTTTTTCTTCCACCAGTTGGCGCAGCTTGCGCTTGCTGGTGACGATGTAGGTCAGGTTCAGGCGCGAGAATTCGAACTGGCGCGGCACGGGCTGCTGGAAGAAGCCGCCGGCCGACAGGGTTTCCAGCAGCCAGTCGTAGAAGGGGCGGTGGTCCTGGAATTCCAGCGTGCAGATCGAATGCGTGATGTTTTCCAGCGCGTCCGAGATCGGATGCGTGTAGTCGTACATCGGATAGATGCACCAAGCATCGCCCGTGCGGTGATGGTGCGCATGGCGGATGCGGTAGATGGCCGGATCGCGCAAGTTCATGTTCGGCGAACGCATGGCATCTTCGCTCATCTTCGCGCGCAGGATGTGCGCGCCATCTTTGTATTCGCCCGCCTTCATGGCGCGGAACAGGGTCAGCGATTCGTCGCGCGGACGGTCGCGGAATGGCGAATTCTTGCCGGCCTGGCCGAAATTACCCCGGTTGGCGGCCATGTCTTCGGCGCTCTGGCTATCCACATAGGCAAAGCCGGCCGTGATCAGGTACTCGGCCATCGCGTACAGCTGGTCGAAATAGTCGCTCGCGTAGTGCAGGTGGCTCTGGCCATCGCCATTCTTCGGTTCCCAGTCAAAGCCCAGCCATTTCACGCTGTCCATGATGGTGTCGACGTATTCCTGTTCTTCCTTCGCCGGATTGGTGTCGTCGAAGCGCAGGTTGCACTGGCCGGCGTAATCGCGCGCCAGGCCGAAGTTGACGCAGATCGACTTGGCGTGGCCCACGTGCAGGTAGCCGTTCGGCTCCGGCGGGAAACGCGTGATCACCTGGGGCAGGCCGGGACGCACGTGGGCGCCGGCAGCCAGGTCGGCTTCGATGATGTTACGCAAGAAATTGGGCGCCAGCGCTGGCGCGGCGGTATTCGGTTTATCGTTGCTCATTGATCAATGCGGAAGAGTGACAGTAAAAAGCATTTTACCGTACCGCAAGCGCTTTATAAGCACGTATTTGCCCCCATATCCCAGCATGCAAGCGACGCGGGCGCCGTTCTATAGGATAATCTGCCTTTAATTAGCAAACAAATCGTGACCCCGGAGCCATTTATGGAAAATTTATATAACGTCCTCGGTGTCGCGCCCAATGCCAGCGACGATGAAATCAAGAAGGTTTACCGTTCGCTGGCCATGCGCTTCCACCCCGACCGCAACCAGGCCCCCGGCGCCGAGGCGCGCTTCAAGAGCGTCACCAAGGCGTATGAAATCCTGGCCGACCCGGCCAAGCGCGCCGAATACGACCAGAGCGTGAACCACCGCATTATCATCGATCCGGAAGCGGAAGCGTATGCCCTGTGGTGCGGCGTGTTCCGCCTCCACGGCACGGTATTACCAGCCGATTGAGGGCGTCTCACATAAGCTACTGCGCGTCGTGACTTGCGGCCTGCGATGCTCACCGTACTAAAGTACGGTTGCGCTTCTTAGCCACAATTCACTGCCGCTCGCTACGGTTCTGTGAGACGCGGTATAGCCCGAATGATTTGAAAAACAACAAACAATGGTGCTTTTGCTTTTAAGTAAAAGTGCCGCGCATCACATTGGAAAGCACAGCATGAGAAGAGTACACCCTGAATTCGCGTACCAGTCGCGCGAGCTGGAAGGCCAGATCGATGGCATCCTCGGCGACCCGCCGAACCGCAAAAACTATAAAAGCATGGTCGACACGCTGGTGAGCGAGTACGCCAGCGGCGGCGGCATCGAAGACGTGAACATGCTGGCTTTTGCGCTGGTCGACCACATCACGTTCAGCGACCCGAAGGGCTTGCTGGCCGAAAGCGAAGACTATGAGTTCGGCGACCCGGCCCGCGTGTTTTCCATGGCCACATGCGCCGCGCCGGAAGCGGCCAAGATGTACGCCGCCATCGAAGAGAGCTTCCCCGACCTGGCGCGCCAGGCCATCATCACGGCCTTTTTGCACAAGAATCCGCGCCTGTGGGACGACGACGACCAGTCGCTCGACCAGCTGGCCGCCAATGACGACGGCGACGACGAGCATGACGAAGACGACGCCACCGACGATTTCGCCCAGATGTTTGACCAGGATGGAGATGACCATGGCCGATAATAAGGATGAACAAAAGAGCAATCTTCCCGCGCTGACGAAACAGGTCACGGAATTGGTGCTGTCCGGTTCGCTGGGCCACGCCGAGCAGGCGTTCGCCGACGCGGCTGACCAGTACGGCGATCTGGCCGTGGTGGAAGTGCTGAGCGCCATTCCGCCGCAAGTGACGGCCCTGCACCTGGCCGGCTTTGACGGCGGCAAGATGTCGCTGGCAACCTTGCTGGTACCGCCGAAGGCCTGGGCCGACAGCCTGGCCTTCATCGCCGCCACCTGGAGCGACGACCAGATCGAGGATGATCCGGAGCGCATCGCCGAGTCGCTGTTCGCGCACATCCACGGCGTGGTGTTTTCCACCGACGATGCCGAACGCCGCCGCGAGCTGCTGCTGGAAGCGTCCGCCACCGACTGGGGCGCCACGGCGTTCGCCATTTTGTTCTCGATGGCGCCAAAGGAAATCCTCGAAGTGGCGGGCGAAATTGTCATCAAGGGACCGTACGTGACGGGCGTGACTTCGTCCGACAACGACGTTGTGCCGCTGGCCATTGAGCTGGCGCAAGCCAATGAAGACGGCTGGGACCGTTCGCTGTTCGAATTGTTCCCCGATTTCCGCCATAGCGCCGACCTGGCCGATGCCGAATACTCGGACGACCCGGACGAAGAGCCGACCATGTTGCAGCGCAGTACCAAGGAATTGCTGTACCGCCTGCGCAAGCAAGTGCCGAGCACGCGCAGCGCACCGCGCTCCAGCACGCGCCGCAGCCTGGGCACCGGTATTTTCTCGTGATGAAAGCAGGGAACGTCTAATGCTGCCAGCAATTGTTGTAGAGAATCTTCCGCGCTTGGTGCGTGCCATCAAGCTGTTGCCGAACGATCCGCGCGAAGACGCGGCGCTGGACCTGGCCGACGAATTGACGGGCATCACGGCCATGGTGGCCGAGAAGTTCACGAATGAACGTACGGCCGACGGCATCCAGAAAGCGCTGTTCCTGACGGTGGGCGGCGTGTCGCTGGGCCTGGAGCAGGCCCTCGCGCATGAAGGCGACCAGGCCGCGCTCGATTTCCTCGTCGAGCACGGCGCCGAGCACGCATTCCAGGTGGGCTTTCGCCTGATCAAGGAATTGTCGCAGCTGCCGGAAGACGCCCTCGTCGGTGAATACGACCAGGACCCCGTTTACCTGCAGCGCCGCTTGCGCGAGCTGTTCATCGATATTTGCCAGGCCGACCCGAACCAGAACTGGGCCGGCTATGAAAAGTATGCGGTGCAGTTGCAACAGCGCAAGGAAGTGCAAGCCGTGGTGCGCCTGGCCAGCTGGCTGCGGCGCCACCATGATAACGGCCCCGTCAGCGACAGCGACTTGAATGCCGAAGGTGTGATTGCCGTGGCCATCATCTTCGCCATCGAGGGCGGCGGACGCATCATGGCGCGCACGGGTCAAAAGGAGTTTGAACGATTTGTGCGTTCCGTGCGCAAGAACAAGCCCGACTTCGAGGAAGGCTGGGCCGCCTTGGTGGCAAAGGTGCCCGTGCAGCATCACCCGGTGCTGCTTGAGCGTATCGAATCCTACCGCCGTAGCTGCACCGTCGTGCATAAAATCCTCACGCGGGCCAGCATGAAGAGCCTGTTCGAGGACCTGGAGAACTACGCGGGTTCCGAGCTGGACGCGGATTACTCCTGACGTACGTCAACGTAGGCCGGCACTTGCCGGCCTATTCTTTTTCTTCCAGCGCCGCTTCCTCGGCCAGTTTCACGAACGCCGCCACCAGCGGCGACGTCTCTTCTTCCCTTTGTGCCAATAACAGGCTGGTGGTCGCCTGCGGGTCGGCGATGGGGCGGTAGCACACGCCATCCATGCGGATGCGGTCGAACGAGGCGGGCAGCACGGAAATGCCGCAGCCGGCCGCCACTAGGCCGATGATGGTCGATGCTTCGCCCGCTTCCTGCGCCACCTGAGGCACGAAGCCGGCCGCCTTGCACAGGCGGAAAATCTGCGGATAAATCCCCGTGCCCGCATCCTTGGGGTACATCACAAAGCCTTCGCCCGCCATGTCGGCAATGGCAATGGCCTCCTTGGCCGCCAGCGCATGGGCGACGGGCAGTACGAGGAACAGCGGGTCTTGCCGCAGTTGCGTCAGCTTGATATCGGATGGGTACGTGGTTTCCGGCGGGCGCACGAAACCCAGGTCCATCGTCCTGCCCGAGATCGCTTCCAGCTGATGCAATGTCGCCATCTCGTGCAAGGTCAAGGTGACGTGCGGAAACAGCTGGCGGTAGCGGTTGATGACGGTGGCGAAATACGGCGTAAACGGCGTGGAAAAGGTGAAGCCGATGCGCAACTCGCCCGCTTCGCCCCGCTGGGCCCGGCGCGCCGTGACGGCTGCCTGTTCCGACAGGGCCAGGATGCGCCGCGCATCGTCGAGGAACAAGCGGCCTGCTTCCGTCAGGCGCACGGAGCGTTTGTTGCGCTCGAACAATTGCGCACCCAATTCCCTTTCCAGTGCCTGGATTTGCTGGCTCAGCGGCGGCTGGCCGATGTGCAGGCGCTCGGCCGCGCGCGTGAAGTGCAGCTCTTCAGCGACGGCGACGAAGTAACGCAAGTGGCGCAATTCCATAGTCAGTAATATATATTAAGTATGAGTTGGGCCTTAAATATATATTGGACGATATGAGTTGGCAATCCTAACATGGAGACTCGCTTCCTTTCTGAAACACGGCCATGTCTGATTCATCGCTCGCTTTTGCCCCCGCTGCACCTTCCGCCATCCCGGTTTCCCCTGCCGCTCCCGCTCCCCGTTCAGCCATCGCCAAGGGAACGGCTGAATTCAAGCGTAGCAACCGTGCCCTGTTCTTCGGCGGTTTTTCCACCTTCAGCTTGCTGTACTGTATCCAGCCCCTGTTTCCCCTGCTGTCGCAGCAGTTTCACCTGACGCCGGCGCAAAGCAGCTGGTCCTTGTCCGTGTCGAGCGGCTTGCTGGCCATCTCGCTGGTGCTGCTCAGCGCCATCTCGGACCGCATCGGCCGCAAGCCGCTGATGGTGGCGGCTATGTTTTCGGCCGCGATGTTGACCATTTTGTCCGCCTTCGCCCAGGATTATGCGCAACTGCTGACGATTCGCGCGGCGCTGGGCGTGGCCCTGGGCGGCATGCCGGCCGTGGCCATGGCTTACCTGGGCGAGGAAATCGAGGGGCCGTCGCTGGGCCTGTCGATGGGCTTGTACATCGCCGGCAGCGCGTTCGGCGGCATGTCGGGGCGGTTAGTGGCCTCCATGCTCAGCGATTTCCTCTCGTGGCGCTGGGCCCTGGGCGTGTTGGGCGTGGCCGGCGTGCTGGCGGCAGCCGAATTCTGGCGCAGCCTGCCCGCCTCGAAAAACTTCGTGCCCAGTACCCGTGGCTGGAATGCGCTGCCGCATGCCATCCGCCAGCATTTTTCCGACCAGGGCTTGCCGTGGTTGTTCTGCCTGGCGTTCGTGCTGATGGGCTGTTTTGTCAGCCTGTACAACTACATCGGCTACCGCCTGCTGGCTGCGCCATTTGGATTGCGCCAAAGCACGGTCGGCTTGCTGGCTTTTTTGTACCTGATCGGCATCTTCAGCTCCGTCTGGGCGGGCCGCCTGGTGGACCGTCTGGGACGCCGGGGCGTGTTGTGGATCATGCTGTCGGTGATGTTGTCAGGCATTTTACTGACCCTGTTCGATTCCTTGCCGCTGATTGTCATCGGCATGGCGCTGGCCACCTTCGGCTTCTTTGCCTCGCATTCGATCGCCAGCAGCTGGGTCAGCCGCCGCGCCCGCGCGCCGCAGGCGCTGGCCTCGGCCTTCTACCTGCTGTTCTATTACCTGGGATCGAGCCTGATCGGTTCCGCCTCGGGCATGATGTGGGGCTTCGACGGCTGGACGGGCGTCATCATCATGCTGGGCCTGTGCCTGGGTGGTGGCGTGCTGATCGCCCTGCGCCTGCGTCATCTGCAGCCGCTGGGCGCACGCGAAGCGGTGGGCTGAGCGGCTATTTGGGGCAGTTGCCGATCATCGTTTCCCCATTCTTGCCCGCGCCTGTGGTCACGCACAAGGTGCCCAGCGCGTTGGTGATCTTGTAGGTGCGGCTGCCCTTGGCTGCATTCGCGCCCACTTCCTCGATTTTTGACGCTTCATACCATTTCGGCGGCACGGCCGCGTAGGCCTCGGCAAAGCCTTGCTGCATGCGCTTGAACGCGGTGTCATCGAGTTTTTGTTCTCCGCGCTGCGGAAATTCCTTGCGTAAATCCCTGTCGATCTTGCCCACGTCGCGTTTGGCTTGTGCCAGGATCTCGGCCGCGCTGGGCGTTGACGGCGCTGTGATTGCATCTGGCGGTGCCGGCGCTGGTGCTTGTTCGACGGCGGGAGGGGCCAGGGGGCGGCTGATGGACGCCGGGAGCGGTAGGCGCGGCAGGCGCGCGGCTGCTGCTTGTGCGCTGGGCAACGCGACTGGCTTGGACGGCGCCGGGAGCGTGTGGCGCAGCCAGGTGATGGCCGGACCCTGCGGCAGGTTCTCGTCAGTGGCAAGGCGGGGTCGTGACTGCAGGATGACATATGCCAGCCCCGCGTGCAGCAAGACAATCAGCAGCAGACCGGGAGCGCGGCGGAGCGGGATAGGCAACGAGGTCATGGATGGCATGGTGGTTCAGGTACGCCAAATGTATCTGAGGTAGTTGATCATTATCTAAAATGTCACAAGCGCTTACAAAAAAGTGCCACATGGAAATTTCGACGCCATGGCCGCTGGCGGGGAACCCTGTGCCAGTCCGATGATCCAACCCGGATACCACGCGAACAGGAGATCATCATGATGCAGGTAAAGGAAGTGGCAAGGCGCTTTGGCGCCATCGAACACGCGATCGGCCAGGCGGCCCAGCTGTGCGGCAAGCAGCAGGGCATGCCCATGGACTTGAAGGATTGCATCAACCAGCTGGACCAGCAAAAGAGCGCCGTGCGGCAAGCCATCGACACGCACGACGATGCGCGCATCCGGCAAGCCGTCGACCAGATGGAGTCCTTGGGCGACCGCGCCAAGCGGGCCTGCGGCGCGGCGTCCAGCGTGACGCCGGAAATGAAGAGCGCCGTGCTCAAGGTCCACGATGAATTATCGGACCTGAAGCACCAGCTGCATTGACCGTGTTACATCTGGCGGAACAGATGGGCATATAAAGGACTGACGCGCAGCTGCGCCGGATGCTGGCGCAGGGTCAGTGACAGCTTGCCCGCGTCGTCGCGCACGGCCGTGGCGATGGCGCTGGCATTGACGATGGTGCCCCGGTGGATTTGCCAGAACTGTTGCGGGTCCAACTGGGGCAAGAGTTCCTTCAGGCTCGTGCGTATCAGCGCTTCGCTGTCTTGGCAGACAACGTTGATGTATTTGTCCAGCGCTTCGAAATACACGACGTCGGCCAGGGCGATCATGCGCACGCTGTTGCCGACGGCCGCCCGTATCATGTGCAGGCGCGGGGCGAGGGGCAGCATGGCTTGCAGCTGGCTCAGCAAGCGGGCCAGGTTGTCGTCGCTGGCGGACGCTGTTTCCATCGCCGCCAGCGGTGCCAGCGTGGCAGCCGCCGCTGGCGTTGCCGTTGCCGTTACTGTAGCGCTTGTACCGCTTGTACCGTTGCCGCCCGCGCTGTCCTGCAAACGCTGCTGCAGGCGCTCCACCGTCTTGCCCAGGCGGGCATCGTTGACGGGTTTCAAAACGTAGTCGGCGGCCGCATGTTCGAAGGCGGCCAGCGCGTATTCGTCATAGGCCGTGACAAACACGATGTGGGGGAAGGGCACGCCGTCGGGCCACTGTTCTGCCAGTTCCTCGGCCGCTTCCAGGCCCGTCTTGCCTGGCATCTTGATGTCGAGAAATAGTATGTCGGGCTGCAGTGACAGGCCTTGCTGCAAAGCTTCCACGCCGTTGGGACAGGTGGCGACGATATCGAGTTCCGGCCACAGCCGCTGCAAGGCGTGTGCGAGGGCGGCGGCGAGGATGGGTTCGTCTTCGGCGATCAGGGCGCGTGGCGCGCGCAGGGTGTGTTGGCTCATGCGAGGGGACTCGTGATGGTGGGTGGAAGGGGGAGTGTCAGGCGGGCGGTCGCGCCTGCCGGATGGTTGGCGACCAGCGACAGGCTGGCGGCATCGGCATGCATGCCGTGCAGGCGTTCGCGGATATTTGCCACGCCCAGGTGCGTGCCCTTGCTCTGACCCGGATGCCCGAGGCCCAGGCCATCGTCGCTGACGCTGAGGATGAGGACGCCAGCGTTCGTGGACGCTTGCACGTGGATATGGCCGCCTTCGATCTTCGGTTCCAGGCCGTGCTGGATGGCGTTTTCCACCAGCGGCTGCAGCAGCATGGGCGGCACCTTGATCTGGCGCAAGGCCTCAGGCAAGTCCAGCGTAAAGCTCAGGCGCGCGCCCATGCGGATGGACATCAGGCCCAGGTAGGCTTGCATCAGGGAAAACTCCTGCTCCAGGGTGGTGGATTCGGCGCGCGAAGAGGAAAGGGTAGCGCGCAAATACTGGATCAATTGATCGAGCAGCAACTGGGCACGGTCGGGATCGAAGCTGATCAGGCCCTGCAGGTTGGCCAGGGTATTGAACAGCATGTGCGGTTCGATCTGCGCCTGCAGCAGTTGTAGTTGCGCTTGCATAGCCTGGCGCGCTACGGATTCGGCGCGGGCCTTTTCCTGGGCTGCTTCCAATTGCAGGCGTGCAATCTTTTCGCGGCTGCTAAAGAACAGGATGGCCGCACTCGCCACCGCCAGTGTGAACACTGTCATGCTGACATTACGGGGCGACATGGCAATGGGCGCGGGAACGTCGATATTGGCCAGCCAGCCGAATAGCATGGTGCCGCCTACTTGCGCCACGGCGGCACTGACGATGATGAGGACAATGAAAGGCAGCTTTTGGGGGCGGCGTCCTTCTCCCCACCATGCCAGGCGGATGCCGTCGATCAGCAGGAAGGCGATGCTGCCTATGCACATGGACGCAAGCAGGTTGAGCCAGAAGCTTTGTCCGCCGCTCAGCACGAAGGTGATGAAGAGGGCGCACAAGACGTTGAGCAGCAGCGCATAGCGGGCATCGCCCAGCAGGCGCCGGTAGGGAAAGCCCGTCTTGCGTGGGGCTGCGTCGGTAGTGTGCATGCGCGACTGCTTTCAGGTGGGCACTCGGGTTGGTAATGCGTCAATTATGGGCGGCTCTGCATGCGGGCGCAACGCCGCTGCGACGAAACAGGGCAGGCGTGGTGCCAATCGCCTGATCGCGTCCTTTACACGGTGGCGCTTGCACGCGATGATGGCAAGACGATCTTGATCGACAACCTCATCACGATAAAGGAACACCATGTGGCCCTATCCACGCACCCTGGCGCACCGCGGCGGCGGCACCCTGGCGCCTGAAAATACCTTGGCCGCCCTGCGCTGCGGCCTGTCCTACGGCTACCGCGCCGTGGAATTCGACGTCATGCTGGCGGCCGACGGCGTGCCCGTCGTCGTGCACGACCCCGAGCTGGGGCGCACGGTGGCTGGCAGCGGCCATATCAATGAGTACACGGCCGCGCAGCTGGGGGCCATGGAAGCGGGCACCTGGTTCGGCCCCGCGTTTGCGGGCGAAGGCGTGCCCACCTTTGACGCCGTGGTGGCGTATTGCAAGGCGCAGCGCATCTGGATGAATATCGAAATCAAACCAGCGCCCGGCTTTGACGCGGCCACGGGCGAGGCGGTGGCGCGCGCCACGCGTGCGCACTTTTCACAGGAAATTGCTGCAGGAAAATTATTGCCGCTGCTATCGTCGTTCAGCATTGCCGCGTTGGAAGCGGCGCGCCAGGCGGCGCCGGAACTGGCGCGCGCTTGGCTGGTCGAAGCAATACCGGATGACTGGGCGCTGCAGGCGCGCGAGCTGGGTGTGGTGGCGATCCATTGTGACCACCAGCAGCTGACGCGCGCGCTGGCGCTGGCAGTCAAAGGGGAGGGATTTGGACTGTTTTGCTACACCGTCAACACCCCGGAACGGGCCAGCGAGTTGCTGGCCTGGGGCGTGGACGGCTTTTGCACGGACCGGATAGATTTAATCAAGGCAAGCTGACAACATCCAGCTTAACAGCACCTGGCAGTAGCGTAGCGAGCGGAAGTGAGCGGAAGTGAGATACGGCCGAGAAGCGCAGCTGTGCTATAGCACAGTGAGCATCGCAGGCCGTATATCACGACGCGCAGTAGCTTATGTCAGGTGCTACTAAAACGTCACGCGCATGCCTACGGTCACATTACGCCCCATCAACGGTGCCGCATTCTTGATGAATGAAGTATGGCTGTAGGCCAGTTCATTCGTCAGGTTGTTCGCCTTGATGTAGAACTGGGCCGGCGTCGTGCCGAGGCGCGTGTCGTAGTTGGCGCTAAGGTTCAGCATGTTGTAGCCCGGGGTTGCCGTCTCGAAAGCGGCGACCTTGTCCTGCTTGCCCACGCGGTAGAACTCGGCCACGCCGCTCCACGCCTGCCAGTTGGCATCAAACTTCACGCCGACGCGCTGGGCCGGGATGCGCGGCAGATTGCCGCCGCCGTCGGCCAGCTTGGCCCGCACATAGTCGCCGAACACGCTGGCGCCGAACATGGGATTCAGCTGCTGGCGGATTTGCCCTTCCACGCCCGTAAACGTGGCGTCGCGCTGGGCGTACTGGATCAGCTGGAAGCCTTCGTGGCTGTCCAGCGTGCTGCCGAAGATGTAGTTGTCCACTTTGTTGCGGTAGGCGCTGGCCGAGAAGGTCGTGGCGCCCGCATATTTGCGCAAGGTCAAGTCGATATTATTCGACGTTTCCTTGCCCAGGTTTTCATTGCCCAGTTCATACGTGGCCGTGGCCATGTGCACGCCGTGCGCATACAGTTCCTCGGCGCTGGGCAAACGGTGCGTGCGCGAGATGGTCGCGCCCAGCGAATACTGGGGCGCGAATTTCCACACGGTGCCCAGCGAGATCGAGGTGCCCTTGGCGCTGCGGTCTTGCAAGGTGGCGCTGTCGACCGTGATGTCTTGCCATTCGTGGCGCAAGCCCGCCTCGAAGCGCCATTGGTCCAGCTTGTATTCCTCGACCAGGAAAGCCGCGTGTTTCTTCGTTAGCGTGGGCGCCACGTACGCTTCCTCGCCCAGCGCCGAGAAATCGCGCTTCGACGTTTGCAGGCCGACCACGCCGCGCCAGCCGAAGACGGGATGATGCTCCATTTCCAGGCGCGCATCGTGGCCCTTGTTCTTGAACGTGGTGGCGATTTCCGTACCTTCGATTTCATCGTGCTTGTAATCGGTGAACGCGGCGCGCAGACGCAGCTTGGCGAAGCCTGGCACGGGATCGCGTAATTCACCGCGCACGTCCCAGCGCTCACTCTTCAGTTTCACGTAAGGCACGCTTTCATGCTCGTGCTCATGTTCTTCTTCATCCCCATGGTCGTGGCCTTCGTGGCCGCCGCAATGCAAGTGCGTGCCGTGTGGGTGGCAGCTCTCGAATTCGTGGTTGTGGCCAGGCAAGCCATATTCCGCGTGCTGGCTGGTGAAGGCCAGGCCCAGAAAGCCGCGTGACCCCACCCACGACACGCCCACGCTGCCCGTGTCCGTCTTGTTGTAGCTGCCGGCCACTTTGGAACCGCCTTCCCAGCCGCTGCCGACCTTGTATTCCTTGGCGTCGCGCTTGACGCCTTCCGCGTGGAAGGCGATGTTGCCGGAGCCACCAGTCACTTCAAAGGCGCCCGCCTTTTCGCGCGCGGCCGAGTTGGCGCGTACTTCTGCGCTGCCTTCAAAGCCTTTCGCCGGCACGTGCGTGGGGATTTTCTTGTCGATCACATTGACGACGCCGCCGACGGCGCCGCCGCCGTAGGCCAGCGCAGACGGGCCGCGCAGCACTTCAATCTGTTCCGACAGCATCGGTTCGGCCGCGACGGCATGGTCGGGGCTGATGGTCGAGGCGTCTTGCACTTCGGCGCCGTCGGACAGCACCTTGACGCGCGGGCCATCCATGCCGCGAATGATGGGACGGCTGGCGCCGGCGCCGAAATGGCTGGAGGTGATGCCTGGCTGGCCAGCCAGGGTTTCACCGAGGGTTGCTGCCCTTGCCAGCACCAGTGCCTCGCCTTCCAGTACGGTGACGGGCGTGCTCATGTCGTCGCTGCCCAGGGCCAGGGCGCTGGCCGAGACGGTGACGGCAGGCAAGGTGGCTGCCTGCTGCGCCAGTGCGCTGGCCGGGGCGGCAAAGGCCAGCATGATGGCCAGCGCGAGGGGAGTGGGTTGTTGAGGACGGACGGACATGGGCAAGAGTTCCTTTATCGGCTAGCGGTGTTGGCGGGGTTTGGGCAGGCTGTTGCCGGATGGGGTGACTGCCAAAAGATGATAATGATAACCCATTATCATTACTGTGTGACAGTTTTTCGGGCGGTGGAACAAGGCGGATGGTGTATTCTGTCGGCTATGGAACGCACAACACGACAAAAAACCGCTATTCAAGCCGCCATCGAGTCGGCCCAGCGCCCCTTGTCGGCGCAGGAAATCCTCGAACAGGCCAGCTTGCAGGTGACGCAGTTAGGCATAGCCACCGTTTACCGCAATCTGAAATCGCTGGTGCTGGAAGAAAAAGTGCACGTGGTGACCTTGCCGGGTGAAAACCCGCGCTATGAATCGAACACGGCCGCCAATCACCACCACCACCATTTCCAGTGCACCACGTGCCAGCGCGTGTTCGACGTGCATGATTGCCCGGGCGACTTGAAGCGCATGGCGCCGCAAGGCTTTGTCGTCGAGCGCCACGAGCTGACCCTGTACGGCCGCTGCGCCGACTGCAATGTCGGCGCCGGCCCTGCCGTTGCGGCGGGCGCCACTGTGGCAGTTGCCACCACTGTGCACGCCTGCGCCAGCGGCCACGACCCGGCCTGAGCGGTCCAGCCCTCCGTGTTGGCACGGGCGCAACAATGCCCATGCCCACCGCAATTGCTACACCCCATATCACGTATAATCTTTCCTTTAAAGCTGCCGCCACTCTTTGCCAAAAAAACATGAAATCATCTGAAATCCGCGACAAGTTCCTCAAATTTTTCGAGTCCAAGGGCCATTCCATCGTCCGTTCCAGCTCCCTGGTGCCGGGCAACGATCCGACCTTGCTGTTGACGAACAGCGGCATGGTGCAATTCAAGGATGTGTTTACGGGCACGGACAGCCGTCCGTACACGCGTGCCACCTCGGTGCAGCGCTGCGTGCGCGCCGGCGGCAAGCACAACGACCTGGAAAACGTCGGCTACACGGCGCGCCACCATACTTTCTTTGAAATGCTGGGCAACTTCAGCTTCGGCGACTATTTCAAACGCGACGCGATCCAGTACGCGTGGGAACTGCTGACCAAGGTGTATGGCTTGCCGGCCGACAAGTTGACGGTCACCGTGTATATCGAAGATGACGAAGCGTATGACATCTGGGCGAAAGAAATCGGCGTGCCAACCGAGCGCATCATCCGCATCGGCGACAACAAGGGCGCGCGCTACGCGTCCGACAATTTCTGGCAGATGGCTGACACGGGCCCATGCGGTCCGTGCACGGAAATCTTCTACGACCACGGCGCCGATATTCCTGGCGGCCCGCCGGGCTCGCCGGACGAAGATGGCGACCGTTTCATTGAAATCTGGAACCTGGTGTTCATGCAGTTCAACCGCGACGAAGCGGGCGTCATGCACAAGCTGCCCAAGCCGTGCGTGGACACGGGCATGGGCATGGAGCGCCTGGCCGCCGTGTTGCAGCACGTGCATTCAAACTATGAAATCGACCTGTTCCAGCATTTGATCAAGGCTGCCGCGCGCGAAACGGGCGCCACGGACCTGGAAAACAAGTCGCTGCGCGTGATCGCCGACCATATCCGCGCCGCCGCCTTCATGATCGTCGACGGCATCATTCCAGGCAGCGAAGGCCGCGCGTATGTCTTGCGCCGCATCATCCGCCGCGCCTTGCGCCATGGTCACAAGCTGGGCCAGACAAAGCCGTTCTTTTACAAGCTGGTGGCCGACCTGGCCGTCGAGATGGGCGGCGCCTATCCGGAGCTGGAAGAAGCCAAGGACAACGTGGCCAACATGCTGAAAGCCGAGGAAGAGCGTTTCGGCGAAACCCTGGAAACGGGCATGAAAGTGCTGGAAGCGCAGCTGGCCAAGGATGCCACGGGCATCGACGGCGCCACCGCCTTCACCCTGTACGAAACCTACGGCTTCCCGCCGGACCTGACGGCCGACATCTGCCGCGAACGCAATATCACGTTCGACCAGGTGGGCTACGACGCGGCCCTGAAGGAAAGCCAGGAACTGTCGCGCAAGGGCGGCAAGACGCACAAGGACAGCAAGGTCGAGTACACGGGCGAGAAAAACAAATTTGTCGGCTACGATCAATTGACGTTCAGCAGCAAGGTCGTGGCGCTGTACGCGGCCGGCACGCCGGTAACGGAACTGAAGGCGGGCCAGGATGGCATCGTGGTGCTCGACACCACGCCGTTCTACGCCGAATCGGGCGGCCAGGTGGGCGACCAGGGCGTGATCGCTTCGGGCACAGGCAGCTTTGCCGTCAGCGACACGCTGAAAATCCAGGCTGACGTGTTTGGCCACCACGGCGTGCTCGCATCGGGCGTGTTGAAGGTGGGCGACGCCGTCTCGGCCGAAGTCGATACGGCCAAGCGCGCGCGCACCATCCGCAACCACTCGGCCACGCACTTGATGCACAAGGCTTTGCGCGAAGTGCTGGGCAGCCACGTGGCGCAAAAGGGTTCGCTGGTCGACCCCGATAAAACCCGTTTCGACTTCAGTCACAATGCGCCGATGACGGCGGAGCAAATTGCAGCCGTGGAAACCATCGTCAACAAAGAGATCCTGGAAAACCGCGCCACGCAAGCCCACCTGATGTCGTTTGACGATGCCGTCAAGCATGGCGCGATGGCCCTGTTTGGCGAGAAATACGGCGACGAAGTGCGCGTGCTCGACATCGGCAGCTCGAAAGAACTGTGCGGCGGCGTGCACGTGCAGCGCACGGGCGATATCGGCTTGTTCAAGATCATCGGCGAAAGCGGTGTTGCCGCCGGTATCCGCCGCGTGGAAGCGGTCACGGGCGAGGGCGCGCTGGCGCTGGTGCAAACCATCAACCGCCGCCTGGTCGAAGCGGCCAACGCCTTGAAGGCGCAGCCGGAAGAACTGACGGCCCGCATCGTCCAGGTGCAAGATCATGTGAAGGCCTTGGAGAAGGAACTGGCCGCGCTGAAATCGAAATTGGCGTCCGGCCAGGGCGATGAGCTGGTCACGCAAGCCGTCGATGTCAACGGCATCAAGGTGCTGGCCGCCGTGCTGGAGGGCGCCGACGTGGCCCGTTTGCGCGAAACCATGGACAAGCTGAAGGACAAGCTGAAGACGGCCGCCATCGTGCTGGCCAGCGTGACTGACGGCAAGGTCAGCCTGATCGCCGGCGTGACGGCAGACGCGACTTCCAAGGTCAAAGCGGGCGAGTTGGTGAACTTCGTTGCACAGCAAGTGGGCGGAAAAGGCGGCGGACGCCCCGATATGGCGCAAGCAGGCGGCACCGATGCTAGCGGCCTGGCGAATGCCCTGGCCGGCGTGCCGGCCTGGGTCGGCGAACGCGCAACACAGGCGTAAGCTAGAGGATATGCGGGGTTTTCGCCCCACAGCCCCTTGAAAACGGCCCGCTGACACTGTTTGCGGGCCGTTTTGCCGTGTGGAATCTCGTTGTGACCCCACAACAGCCGATGAACTATTTTGGTGCAGCGCGTCAATGCCCCTGATTTAGAGTAGTATGTCGAAAATCAGTACAACAAAACAATGGTGGGATATTGATGATGAGCGACACACTACTTGATACCGAGATTATGGAATTTCACAAAGAACTCGACGCGCGCGGCTTGAATTGCCCGTTGCCGATTCTGAAGGCGAAAAAGGCTTTGTCAGAGCTGCAGAGCGGGGAAGTGCTGCGCATCATGGCAACCGATCCTGGTTCCGTGCGCGACTTCCAGGCTTTCGCCAAGCAAACGGGCAATGCCCTGCTGTCGCATGTGCAGACGGGCACCGAATTCGTCTTCCTGATGCAACGCAAATAATTCTGCCAGCCGGGCGGCCGTGGCGCTGCCTGCTTGAGCGCTTGCCGTGCCGTTTTGGCGTCACTATCAGGCCCTTTTGCTGCCCTGCAGCGTAGCGGTAGACTCCCTTGAAATCCTCGAAGCTGGACAGTTTAGATGAATTGCTCTAACAAAAAATCGCACGATCGTGCTTAAATTCGGTTCAGGATTCAAATTTCTCTTATAATCGAACGCACAATCAGCACTTGATCCGTCATTTTTATAATTTCCCAAAGGCATAGCTATGAAAGTCTTGGTACCCGTCAAACGCGTGGTCGACTATAACGTCAAAGTCCGCGTCAAGAGTGACGGCACTGGCGTCGATACCGCCAACGTCAAAATGTCGATGAACCCTTTCGATGAGATCGCGCTGGAAGAAGCGATGCGCCTGAAAGAAGCCGGCAAGGTCACTGAAGTGGTCGCCATCTCCTGCGGCGTGACGCAGTGCCAGGAAACCTTGCGCACCGCCATGGCCATCGGCGCCGACCGCGGCATCCTGGTGGAAACGACGACCGAACTGGAACCGCTGGCCGTGGCCAAGCTGGTGAAAGCCCTGGCCGAGAAAGAGCAGCCGCAACTGATCATCCTGGGCAAGCAAGCGATCGATGACGACAGCAACCAGACGGGCCAGATGCTGGCAGCCCTGCTGGGTTGGCCACAAGCCACGTTCGCCTCGAAAGTCGTGCTGGAAGACGGCAAAGTTACCGTCACGCGCGAAGTCGACGGCGGCCTGGAAACCCTGGCATTGACCTTGCCCGCGATCATCACCACCGACCTGCGTTTGAACGAGCCACGCTATGTGACCTTGCCGAACATCATGAAGGCCAAGAAAAAGCCGCTCGAGACCGTCAAGCCGGAAGATCTGGGCGTCGACGTTGCGCCACGTCTGAAGACCCTGAAGGTCGTCGAGCCAGCCAAGCGCTCGGCCGGCATCAAGGTGCCGGACGTCGCTACTCTGGTCGCCAAGCTGCGTACCGAAGCCAAAGTCATTTAAGCGCGGCCCCGCCGTTCAAATCTATACCCGGGGTCAGTTCCTTTAGGCCTGACCCCGGCACTTGCATATACTGTTAGGAATAATCATGGTCGCATTAGTTATTGCTGAACACGACAACGCTACCTTAAAGGGTAGCACCCACCACACCGTGACCGCGGCTGCCCAGTGCGGCGGCGACGTGCACGTGCTCGTCGCTGGCTCGAACGCATTGGCCGCTGCCGCTGCCGCCGCGCAAATCGCCGGCGTGACGAAAGTCATCGTGGCCGACGCGCCATACTTTGCCGACGGCCTGGCCGAAAACGTGGCCGAGCAAGTGCTGGCCATCGCCGGCAACTACAGCCACATCCTGGCTCCCGCTACCGCCTACGGCAAGAACATCCTGCCGCGCGTGGCCGCCAAGCTGGACGTGGCGCAAATCTCGGAAATCACCAAGGTCGACTCGCCTGACACTTTCGAGCGCCCGATCTACGCCGGTAACGCGATTGCCACCGTGCAATCTGGCGACAAGGTCAAGGTCATCACCGTGCGCACAACCGGTTTCGATGCGGCGGCCGCCACCGGCGGTTCGGCTGCCACCGAAACCGTCGCCGCCGTTGCCGACGCCGGCAAATCGGCCTTCGTGGGCCGCGAACTGGCCAAGTCCGACCGTCCTGAACTGACCGCCGCGAAAATCATCGTGTCGGGTGGCCGTGGCATGGGTTCGGCCGAGAACTTCCACATCCTGGAGCCGCTGGCCGACAAGCTGGGCGCCGCCATGGGTGCCTCGCGCGCCGCCGTCGACGCCGGCTTCGTGCCGAACGACTGGCAAGTGGGCCAGACGGGCAAGATCGTTGCGCCATCGCTGTATATCGCCGTCGGTATCTCGGGCGCGATCCAGCATCTGGCCGGCATGAAAGACTCGAAAACCATCGTTGCCATCAACAAGGATCCGGAAGCGCCGATCTTTGCCGTGGCCGACTACGGCATCGTGGGCGATCTGTTCGAGATCGTGCCGCAACTGGTCAAGGAACTGGGTTAATTTCAACCCGTCCCGGTTTTGTTACTGACAAAGCCACGCCGGCCCGCCCCACACGGCGAGCCGCGCGTGGCTTTTTTCTTGGAGAAAAGAAGATGAGCTATCAAGCCCCGCTGAAAGACATGTTGTTCGTCATGAACGAACTGGCCGGCCTGGCCGAAATCCACACTTTACCGGGCTGTGAAGACGCCACGCCCGATACGGCCGAGGCCGTGCTGGAAGAGAACGCCAAATTCTGCGGTGGCGTGGTGGCCCCCCTGAACTGGCCCAGCGACAAGGAGCCCAGCTTTTGGCACGACGGCCAGGTCACTACCTCGAAAGGCTTCAAGGAAGCCTTCAAGGCGTATGGCGAAGCGGGCTGGCAGGGCGTGCAGCATCCGACGGAGTTCGGCGGCCAGGGCTTGCCCAAGCTCTTGGCCACGCCGTGCATCGAAATGCTCAATTCGGCCAGCATCTCGTTCGCCCTGGTGGCCCTGCTGTCGGACGGCGCCATCGAAGCGCTGTTGACTGCCGGCAGCGATGAACAAAAGGCGGTTTACCTGGAAAACCTGGTGTCGGGCAAGTGGACGGGCACCATGAATCTGACGGAGCCGCAAGCGGGGTCGGACCTGGCCGCCGTGCGCACGCGCGCCGTGCCGCAGGGCGATGGCACCTATACAGTCTTCGGCACGAAGATTTTCATCACGTATGGCGAGCACGACATGGCGGAAAACATTGTCCACCTGGTGCTGGCCCGCACGCCGGACGCGCCCGCTGGCGTGAAAGGCATCTCGCTGTTCATCGTGCCGAAATTCCTCGTCAATGCGGACGGCAGCCTGGGCGCGCGCAATGACGCGCACTGCGTTTCCATCGAGCACAAGCTGGGCATCAAGGCGAGCCCGACGGCCGTGCTGCAATTCGGCGACCACGGCGGCGCCATCGGCACCCTGGTGGGCGAGGAAAACCGCGGTCTCGAATACATGTTCATCATGATGAACGCGGCCCGTTTCGGCGTCGGCTTGCAAGGCATCGGCCTGGCCGAGCGCGCCTACCAGCAGGCCGTGGCGTTCGCCAAGGACCGCGTACAGTCGCGCGACCTGGCGGGGTCCAGCGGCCCGGTCTCCATCATTCACCACCCGGACGTGCGCCGCATGCTGATGTCGATGCGCTCGCAAACGGAGGCGGCGCGCGCGCTGGCCTATGTGGGCGCGGCTATCAGCGACGTGGCGCACCACCATCCGGAGGCGGACGTGCGCGCGGAAAGCCTGGCGACGTATGAATACCTGGTGCCGGTCATCAAGGGTTGGGCCACGGAAATGTCTCAGGACGTCACGCGCGACGGCGTTCAAGTGCATGGCGGCATGGGTTTCATCGAAGAGACGGGCGCCGCCCAGCATTACCGCGACGCCAAGATTCTTACCATCTACGAAGGCACGACCGCCATCCAGGCCAACGATCTGGTAGGGCGCAAGACGGTGCGCGACGGTGGCGCCGTGGCGAAAGCCATCATCGCCCAGGTGCGCGCCACGGAAGCTCAGTTGGGCGAGCTCTCCGGTGCCGACTTCCAGGCCATGCAGCGCCACTTGGCCGAAGGCAGCGCCGCGCTGGAAGCGGTGGTGGAATACGTAGTGGCAAACATGAAGACGGACATCAAGGCCGTGTTTGCGGGCAGCGTGCCGTACCTGAAACTGGCCGGCATCGTGCTGGGCGGCTGGCAAATGGCGCGCGCGGCCGTGGTGGCGCAGCAAAAGCTGGGAGAGGGCAGCGGCGACTCTTCGTTCTACAAGGCAAAAATCGCCACGGCGCGCTTCTTTGCCGACCACATACTGTCACAAGCGCCAGGCTTGCGCGCCACCATCATCGATGGCAGCGCCGGCGTGATGGCTTTGTCGGAAGAGCAGTTTTAAGTTGAAATTTTGCCGGTGCATGCCGGCAAAATGCAAAAAAGCGCTGGAGAGTGATCTCCAGCGCTTTTTTTATTTCTATCAAGAATGCTTGGGAAAGCGTTCAGGGCAAGGCGCGTTGTCGCAGTCCGCTGCCAGTACGACAACCTCAGCAAAATGCGGGCAACGCCGCCATGGACGCTTTGCCTGCGTTCTTATCGGCGGGCGATGCCGTTGCCCGAATTGCGTACCAGATCGCCAGCGGCCAATCCAGGATCCTGGTCAAACGCGAAGTCAGCCTTGGCGCCCGTCTCGTATTGCACGGTGACGGTCCACACCTTGCTGTTTTTCATGTGGCCTTCGACTTGCTTGCCCGCAAAAGCGCCGCCAGCGGCGCCGGCCAGGGTGGCCAGGTCCTTGCCGCGTCCGCCGCCGACCTGGCGACCCAGCAGGGCGCCGGCCACGCCGCCGCCGATCATGCCCAGCGCGCCGCCTTCACCCGCTTTTTCGGCGACGTTGACTGCCAGCACCTTGCCGCAATCGGCGCAGATTTGCTGCTGGGTTGGCTTGCTGTTCTGGCCTGCATACGAGTTGCCAGCCTTTTGCGCGGCCTTGGCGTTGATGATGGCCTGGTTATATTCGCTCTTGGCGTCGCGCTGGCATTGCATGCGGGCTTTCGAGCTGGTTTCTTCTGCGCACAATTTCTTGTCGTCCGCATAGCGCGTGCTGGCTTGCTTTGTGTCGTAGGCGTATTGCGCCTTCGGCGAGAGGTTTTGCGCGAAGGCAGATGTGCTGAACAGGGCCGTGATGGCGACTGCGAGGATGAAAGGGCGACGAATCATGATCTTCTCCAGTTGGGTGTTGAATGTGCCAGTAATGTCGACATTGTGAATGCAGTATAGAGCAAAATCATGATTGCTTACCAACACTTACATGTGCGTGCGGCGTGCGCTATTTGATGTCATGCCCGCGGGGAAACTAACCGTAGGCGCCGCCGGTGTAAAGCAAGTCGAACAGGCGGGCCATGGTGGCGATCAGCACGCCTGCTCCTAGCATCAAGGTGGCGACCAGCACCACGGCCAGGGGCCAGCCCGTGTCTGACCGGTGGCCGGAGGCGGCGTTGTAGCACGCATCCCACTTGTCGTCCGGCATCAAGCCCAGCACTAGCGCTTCCAGGAAGCCGCCCAGGGCGGACAAGGTCAGTGGCAGTATCTGGTAAAACCAGTCGGCCTCGGGAAACAGCTGGTGCAGCAGAAAAGTGGCGGGCAGGGCGGCCAGGTGCACCCAGCCCCAGCGGTCCTTGGCGCCGTGCAGATAGAAGCGGTGCGCGCCCAGCATGCCCAGCAGGAAGGCCAGTAGTGTCGTGAAGGCCTTGTTCTTGTGCGACTGTTGCAAAATGGTAGCGGTGATCATGGGACTCCAGAGTTGCTCATCGGTAAAGATTGCCAGTATCGGTCATCGTCTCGCACAACGATAGCACTTTCCTGTGGCGTTTATGTAATGATTTCGCCTCATTCCAAGCCATTGCCGGCACGATAGACGCACACGCCTATTGCGTCTTCGGCCATGACTAGTCATAATGTTTGATTAGCCCAAATTACACGCCCGTCATCATAACGCTTGCTGCCTGGCGGTAAAGCGCGCTATAATTTGCGGCTTTTTCCGCCTCAGCACACTTTTTGGAAATATTATGGTCGTTATTCGTTTAGCTCGTGGAGGCGCCAAGAAGCGCCCGTTCTTCAACATCGTCGCTACTGATTCGCGCAATCGCCGCGATGGTCGCTTCATTGAGCGTATCGGTTTTTACAACCCGATGGCGCAAGGTGGCGAAGTTCCACTGCGTATCACCGCAGACCGTCTGGCCTACTGGCAAGGCGTTGGCGCACAATTGTCGCCAACCGTTGCTCGCCTGGTAGCCAGCAACAACAAAGCAGCAGCTTAATTAGATCACTGGTTTGACGGTCAAGACTGCATCCGGGGTGAAAGTCCCCGATGACCTGGTACAGGTAGGCTATGTCTCCGGTGCTTATGGCATTGCTGGCGGAATCAGGATCACTCCTTTCTCCGACGACGCGGATGCATTATTAAGCGTCAAAACCTGGTGGTTTGATAAACCGACCTTGCATGATGTTCAAGTCAGGCAAGCAAAGTTACACGGCGGCGACGTCGTGGCCCAGCTGGTGGGTGTGGTCGGGCGGGATGCCGCAGAAGCGCTGAAAGGCGTTTCTGTGCAAATTCCGCGTAGCCATTTCCCGACGCTGACGGCCGATGAATTTTATTGGTCCGATCTGATCGGACTGACAGTTGAGAATTTGCAAGGCGAGTGCCTCGGCACAGTGCACGACATGATGAGCAATGGTCCGCAATCGATCTTGCGCGTTACGCCCGTCGCCACTGCCGATGAGACCGTTGAAAAGGCGCCTGAGCGCCTGATCCCATTTGTTGGCCAGTTTGTCATTAATGTTGACAAGACCGCCAACAAGATCACGGTCGACTGGGGCCTCGATTATTAAACCGCCTGCGCTTAACTTTGCGCCAGGCAAACTTTGCAGGATGGTGAGCGATGCAATTTGATGTCGTGACCCTGTTTCCTGAAATGTTTGCTGCGCTGACGCAGTCGGGTGTGACCCGGCGCGCCTTCGAGCAGGGGAAATGTGGCTTGTCGCTGTGGAATCCCCGTGATTTCACGACCGACAATCACCGTACTGTGGATGACCGCCCGTATGGCGGCGGTCCCGGCATGGTGATGATGGCCCGTCCCCTCGAAGCGACAATAAATGCCGCGAAGCAACGCCAGACCGAACTGGGACTGGCGGCGCCTCGCGTGGTGTTCATGTCGCCGCAAGGCCGTCCGCTGACGCACGAGCGCGTCACGCAGCTGAAAGCCGAACCTGGTTTGGTGATCCTGTGTGGCCGCTATGAAGCCGTGGACCAGCGTTTGCTGGACCGTTGCGTCGACGAGGAAATCAGCGTGGGCGACTTTGTCCTGTCGGGCGGGGAATTGCCTGCCATGGCGTTGATGGATGCGGTGATCCGCCTGTTGCCGGGTGTCTTGAACACGGAGGCATCGGCCATCGAGGATAGCTTCGTCAACGGTTTGCTCGATTCGCCGCACTACACGCGGCCGGAAACATATGAAGGCATGGCCGTGCCGCCCGTCTTGATGGGTGGCAATCATGCCGAGATAGTCAAGTGGCGCCGCCAGCGCATGCTGGAAGCGACCGCGACAAAGCGGCCTGACCTGCTGGTCAGTGCACGTGCCGCCGGCTTGCTCAGCAAGACCGACGAAAAATTCCTGGCCAGCCTGTAAAACGTTTTCGGACGGTAAACAGGGTGGCCTGTAGTACCGGGCATGTTGCCCATATTGTGTTACCCATCCTCTACCGGGCGGATACTTGCTATCCACAGTGCGCCGGCATGATGGTTTTCGGAGTTATAAAAATGGACTTGATTCAACAATTAGAGCAGGAAGAAATTGCTCGTCTGGGTAAAACCATTCCTGAATTCGCACCAGGCGATACCGTTATCGTCAGCGTCAACGTAGTCGAAGGCACGCGCAAGCGCGCCCAGGCTTACGAAGGCGTCGTTATCTCGCGTCGTAACCGTGGCCTGAACTCGAACTTCATCGTTCGTAAGATCTCGTCCGGCGAAGGCGTTGAGCGTACGTTCCAACTGTACTCGCCGCTGATCGCTTCGATCGAAGTGAAACGCCGTGGTGATGTTCGCCGCGCCAAGCTGTACTATCTGCGTGAGCGTTCGGGTAAATCGGCGCGTATCAAAGAAAAATTGCCAAATCGCCGCGTTGTGGCGAAAGCAAGCGCGTAATATCAGCGTCTGCGTTGGGAAAAGGGGTGCCGTATTGGTGCCCCTTTTTTTATTCTGAATTGCCAATGGGACAAGCTGCATGGCCACCATCGCATTTGATCCACAACAACTTGCCATCGATTCTATCGCCGGCGAGGCGGCGCTGGACGCCGTGCGTTTGACGCCCGACTGGCTGCGCCAGCGCCTGGCCGAACAGCCTGACTGGCAGCCCGAGATTACCCAGGATTTCCTTTCCGCCCGCGCCGTGCCCGTGCGCGCCGCAGTGCTCATTCCGCTGGTGCAGCGTCCGCAAGGCTTGACCATCTTGCTGACGATGCGTACGGACCATTTGAGCAGCCATGCGGGCCAGGTCAGCTTTCCCGGCGGGCGTAGCGAACCGTTCGATGGCTCACCCGTGGCCACGGCCCTGCGCGAAACGCAAGAAGAGGTAGGCCTGGCGCCCGAGCACATTGAAGTGCTGGGCTGCCTGCCCGACTACCTGACGGGCACCGGCTATCAGGTCACGCCCGTGGTGGGCCTGGTGACGCCACCGTTCGAACTGCGCGCCGACCCCTCCGAAGTGGCGGAAATCTTCGAAGTGCCGCTGGCTTTCCTGATGGATGGTCTCAACCATCAGCGCCTGTCTGTGGAATTGCCCGGCGGGCGGCGCTCGTTCTATGCCATGCCCTACGAGCGCTTCTACATTTGGGGCGCCACTGCCGGCATGCTGCGCAATCTGTTTCACCTCTTGCGCGCGTAAAATGGTGGCCCGCACGTAATAAGTTTGATTCCAGCACTGCACTGCGCTATCGTAGCGGGCATTGCGGTATTGCTGAAAAAGACAAAAAGGACGTTTGATGACATTTCTCTCCATACTTTGCGCATTGCTGATCGAGCAGCTCAAACCTTTGCGCGCGGACAATCCGATCTACGCCGAAATCAAGAGCCTGGCAATGCGCATGGAGACCTGGTTCAATGCCGGCCACGCCAACCACGGCCGCATGGGTTGGTTCCTCATGATCGGCGTGCTGATGGTGCCGACGGCAGGTGTGTACTGGCTCTTGCAGCATTATCAGCTGACCTTGCTGGCCTTTGCCTGGAACGTGCTTATCGTCTACCTGACCCTGGGCTTCCGCCATTACAGCCACTACTTCACCTCCATCCAGCTGGCCTTGAGCGCTGGCGACGACGCGACCGCGCGTACCTTGCTGGCCGACTGGACCAAGCTCGACACCGTGGGTATGGAAGCGAGTGAAATCGCCCGCATCGCCGTGGAAAAAGCCCTCATCACCACGCATCGCAATGTCTTTGGCGTCTTCTTCTGGTTCCTCATGCCGCTGGGCCCTGCCTGCGCCGTGATGTACCGCGTGGCCGAATACCTGGCGCGCGCCTGGAATGAGCCCGAGCACATGCGCAATGAAGCCTTCGGCCAGTTCGCCGCGCGCGCCTTTTACTGGATCGACTGGATCCCCGTGCGCCTGACGGCCGTGGCGTTTGCCGTGGTCGGCAATTTCGAGGATGCCATCTACGCCTGGCGCAATTTTGCCCAGCGCTGGCAGGATGAGGCCATCGGCATCATCCTGACGGCAGGCGGCGGCGCCATGGGCGTACGCCTGGGTACGCCAGCGGAAACGGCGGCACGCGTGTTGACGACGCCCGATCTGGCCGTCGATGACAGCGACAGCGAAAGCGATATCCTGCCCGGCGAAGAGCCGGGTTCGCGCGCCTTGCAGAGCACGGTGGGCCTGGTGTGGCGCGCCTTGCTGCTGTGGATGCTGTTGCTGCTGTTGATGTCGGGCGCCGTTTTTCTCGGCTGACGCGGGCGCACACGCGCTGTCCATGCGCCTTGCGCGTGGAACAAGGTTAAAATGGGGGCTGGCGCACAAGGCGTGCCGGCCCCTGTTTGCATCGGCAGGGCAGATCGAGGTAGAACCCAAGTCTTCTATAAGATATAATACTGGCTTACCGCAGCAAACGTAGTTGAATTACCAGCCCGGCTTACCCGCCGGGGCCATTCACGCAATCCAGTCCCGACAAGCCACATGGCCGAGTTATCTCAAAAAACAGGGGAACTCTCAGACGAGTTCTTCATCCTTGGTCTCACCAGCAATGGCAAGCAATTCCGACCCAGCGATTGGGCAGAGCGCCTTTGCGGAGTGATGTCCTGTTTCAATCCCGAAGGTGGCGGGCGCAATGCGCACCTCCAGTATTCGCCCTACGTGCGCCCAACCGTCGTCAATGGTGTCAAGTCGGTGGTGGTCAACACCAAGCTGCGCGAGATCGAGCCCATGGCGTTTCACTTCGTGCGCGAGTTCGCCAAGGATAACGACCTGCAGATCGTCGAAGCCTGCTTCCTGCCGCCCCCCGAAGAAAAGTAAGACCCGTTTCATTTGATCTGGCGCAAAGCCCGCTACGGCGTAGCGGCGCTGCTGATTGGCTCGGGTCAATAGCGGCCAGCTGGTGTGCGAAAAGCGCACGCGCAAATAAACCCGCATTGCGCAATTTCAGTCAAATCCTCGTCACCCGAAAATGCTACAGTCGCTGCTCGTTCAACGGGAAGCGTTCATGAGCTATCTGGCCAAGGCACTCTGGTATATCGAATCGCATTACGCCGACAATCTCTCGCTCGGCGATATCGCCTACGTGGGCGGCGCCTCGCCCTGCCACCTGACGCGCGCGTTTGGCCTGGCCACGGGCCACTCCGTGATGCGCTATGTGCGGGCGCGCCGGCTCAGCGAGGCCGCCCTGATGCTGGCCCAGGGCGCGCAAGACATCCTCGCCGTCGCCCTGGAAGCCGGTTACAGTTCCCATGAAGCATTTACACGGGCTTTCCGCGACCAGTTTCAGATCACGCCGGAAAGAGTGCGGGCCCAGCGCCACGTCGGCAACCTCGCGCTGGTAGGGGCCATCAAAATGGATGTGGCGCAGGGCGTGGCCTTGGAAGCGCCGCGTTTCGAGCAAGGTCCCGCCTTGCTGCTGGCGGGCCTGGTCGAACGTTATCGTGCAGAAACTTCTGCCGCCATCCCCGCCCTGTGGCAGCGCTTCCTGCCCCATGTGGCACCCGGCCAGCTGGTGTATGGCGTGTGCTGTAACAATGATGATGCAGGCAATTTCGATTACCTGTGTGCCATGCCGGTGAGCGACTTTTCCCAGGCTCCCGACGGCTGGACGCGGCTGCGCATCGCCCCGCAGCGCTATGCCGTGTTTCACCACCGCGGGCATATTTCCACCATCCGCGCCACCTGGCAGATGCTGTGGAACGAGTGGCTGCCCCAGTCCGGGCTGGAAGTGGCCGACGCGCCCGATTTTGAACGCTACGACCAGCAGTTCGATCCCGCCAACGGCATCGGCGGCGTGGAAATCTGGCTCCCCTTGAAAGCCTGGGCATGTTCCCAACCCTGACTACGCCGGCTGCCGGCGGCACCGCACTGCGCCAGCGCCTGCTGCAAATCGCCGCCGCGCTGGCGGCGGGCGTTCCCCTGTACTGGGTGCTGGGGCCGCAGCCGCAGGGCTGGCTGGCCTGGTGCGCGCCGCTGCCCGTGCTGTGGCTGGCCCTGCGCTCGTCGCGCCGCGATGCTGCCTGGATGACGTTCCTGGCCGCCGTGCTGGGCCTGTCATCCAACGTTGCTTATTTCCGCTTGCTCATGCCCTTGCCCGCCGTGCTGGCCGTGATCGTCGTCAAGGCACTGCTGTGGCTGCTGGTGGTGCTGGCCACGCGGCGCCTCGTGCTGCGCTACCGCTCCGGCTGGACGGTGCTGGCGTATCCCGTGCTGTGGGTCGCCACCGATACGCTGATGGCGGCCTTGCTGCCGGATGGTAACTGGGGCAGCCTCGCGTATTCGCAAGCGGACAATGTTGCCGTGCTGCAGGTGGCGGCCATGGCGGGCGTGCCTGGCTTGCTGTTTTTGCTGTGCCTGGCGCCATCCGCGCTGGCCTTGCTGCTGGCGGGCGGCCGCGCGTATGCGCCAGCGGCGGGCGCGACCGTGCTATTGCTGCTGGCCGTGTGGGCAGGGGGCGCCTGGCGCGTGCAGGGTGCGTTGGCCTCAAGCGGGCAGGCGCCAGGCGGGCCGCTGGCGGGGCTGGTGGGCATCGATGACTTTATCGGCCCGGCCACGCCGCCGGCGCGCGCGCAAGCCATCTGGGACCAGTACGCGCGCCACGTCGAAGAGCTGGCCGGGCAGGGTGCCAGGCTGGTGCTGTTGCCGGAAAAGATCGCCGTGCTGGCGCCAGCGCAGGCGGATGCCGTGCAGCAGCGTTTTCAGGCGCTGGCGCGCAGCACGGATGTGTGGATTACCGTGGGCATCGGCGTGCAAGACGTTGCCGGTCGGCGCAACCTGGCCTGGCTGTTCGCGCCCGATGGCGCCGCGCCCATCAGCTATCAGAAACATTATCTGGCGCCGCCCGAGCGCGATTTTCTCGCTGGCAGCGTATATGCCGTGCAGCCGGTGGCGGGTCTGGCCATGGGTCTGGCCATCTGCAAGGACATGCATTTCGCCACCCTGGGGCAAGCGTATGGTGTGGCCGGGGTGCAGGCGATGCTGGTGCCGGCCTGGGATTTCCAGCTGGACGCCTGGATGGGCGCGCGCATGACCGTGCTGCGCGGTGTGGAAAACGGCTATGCGGTGCTGCGCGCGGCGCGCGAGGGCGTGCTGACGGTCAGCGATGCGTATGGACGGGTGCTGGCGGAACGTGCCAGCAGTGCCATGCCGGGCAGCACCTTGCTGGCGCCGTTGCCGGCGCACCCGGCCGTCGCCACCTGGGCCGGATGGCTGGGGCCACTGTTCGGCTGGCTGTGCGTGGCGCTGGGCCTGGTCTTGCTGTGCCTGGGGCGCCGCGCCGCGCCCGCTCCCTGACAGGTAACGCCATGTTTTGTTGCAATGCGCAAAACCGCATTGTGCAGCCTTTTTTATATTCTCCGCAGGCTGACCATATAATCGCCGCCGATTATTTCACCATTGCGGTGCCTATATCGGCGCCACGCCGACATATATATTGCACTGCAATAAGTGGTGTTATCTGGTATTAAAAAATTGGAACGGCTGGTATTAATTGGTACTTAATTCGGCCACGAAGTCATACATATCGCCGCGGAAGTAGGAACGGCAAAATTCCACGGCGCGGCCATCGCGCAAAAAGCCCAGTCTTTCCACCGACAAGCCCGCGTCGCCTTCCTGCGCCTGCAGCAGGCTGGCCTGCTCCCCCGTCAGTAAAAGCGCGCTGAGGCGCTGCAAGGCGCGCACGGGCCGGTTGCCCGCCTGTTCCAGCGCGTCATACATGGAGATATCGACAGCGTCGAGGTCTGGCAGGCAACTGGCGACGATGGTGGCGTACTCCAGGCACATCGGCACCTCGTCCGCATAGCGGATGCGGTGGAAGCGGTACACGGGTGCGCCCGGCGACAGCCGCAGGCGCAAGGCCTCTTCCGGCGTGACGGTTCCCTCTGCGCGCTTGAGCCAGACACTGCGGGGCGTGCGTCCGCGCGCCCGCATATCCTCGGAAAACGAGGTCAGCTTGGCGAAATTCTTTTCGATGCGCGTATTGATGAAATTGCCCGAGCCGGGGCGCCGCACCAGCAAGCCCTCGTTGACCAGGCCATCGATGGCCTTGCGCACGGTGATGCGCGAGACGCACAGGTCGCTGGCCAGCTGGCGCTCGGCCGGCAATGCTTCCTCGGGGCCGAGGATGCGCTTGTCAATCGCTTCGCGCAGCGCGCGCTGCAGTTGCTGGTACAGGGGCAGGCTACTCGTCTGCCCCAGGCCTTGCATGATGTGAGCCAGGGTTGTCATACGCTGAAGGTCTCCGTTACGGCGCGTTGCAGACGCGCTCTGTATCTGTTTTGTGTCGCTGGATAATACCAAAAAAGACCGTTATAAAACCAATTTGAATTATCAGGCCGGCAATTTATGCCCGGCCTCGCTGGTATTTACCCCGCTCATACGGGCTACAGATTGATTCAGCTGAAGTGGTCTGTGTGATTCAAACAACGTTATAAAAAAAAAGTTGCAACTGGTAGTGTTCTGGTATTGGATAGTAGTATATTGGCGTTGAATTGGTTTTGTAAGTGGTTGTGCCGAAGGGTCTGCAGCA
Organism: Janthinobacterium algoris; assembly: GCF_051380935.1. Lineage (NCBI taxonomy): Bacteria > Pseudomonadati > Pseudomonadota > Betaproteobacteria > Burkholderiales > Oxalobacteraceae > Janthinobacterium > Janthinobacterium algoris. The sequence continues at coordinate 166,343 of NZ_JBNYXZ010000011.1, forward strand.
TGCCGGCGAAAGTGGGCGGGCTGGAAAGAAGACCTACGTTAAAAATGAAAAGGCTCCAATCCTGGAGCCTAAATCAAGGGGGAGTACATGAAACGCAATTTGACAGCTAGCGGTGTAACGCGCCTGACGCCTATCGCGGCAGCCGTGGGGTTGATGGTACTGGGTGCGAGTTTTGCCGCCCAGGCGCAGGAAGCAGTGCAGCCGGATTCAAGTGTTGTGGTGGTAACCGGCGTGCGCGCCGCAATGGCCCAGTCGCTCAATCAAAAGCGTAATTCCGACTCCCTGGTCGAAGTCGTCACGGCTGAAGACGTGGGCAAGATGCCGGACAAGAGCGTTGCCGATTCGCTGCAGCGTATCCCTGGCGTGTCCGTCGCCACGGCGGGCGGCACCGAAGGTGGCTTTGGCGACAATGACCGCGTCAGCCTGAAAGGCACGCCATCGAACCTGACCTTGACCACCCTCAACGGCCACACCGTGTCGAGCGGCGACTGGTATATCTCGAATATCACGGGCGGTGGCCGCAGCGTCAGCTACTCCATGTTCCCGTCCGAGCTGATCGGCCGCGTGACTGTCCACAAGAGCTCGCAAGCCGACCTGATTGAAGGCGGCGCAGCCGGCAATGTCAATATCGAAACCCGCAAGCCCTTGAGTTTCAAGAAGAATCTGACACTGATGGGTTCGATTGAAGGCGCTTACACGGAATCGGCCAAGAAAACCGATGTGCAAGTCAGCGGCTTGATCAACTGGAAAAATGAAGCCAACGACCTGGGCATCTTGCTGCAGGTGTTTGATGAGAAACGCACCTTGCGCCGCCAGGGCCAGGAATTCCTGTGGTGGGAAAAGCTTGACAACTCGAATGCAAAAGCCTGGATTGCCGCCAATCCTGGCATCGAGGGCAAGTATCTGTCCTTCCTCACGGGTTCCTCGCTGTTTGAGCAGAAGCGCCAGCGCAAGGGCGGCTCGCTGGATATCGAATACAAGGTGTCGAACGACCTGAGCTTCAACGTCAACGGCTTCTACACCCGCCTTGATGCGGACAACGTCAATACCAACTTCATGCATGCGCCGTACCAAGTCCTGTCGAATAACTGGACCAACGTGGGCGGTGCCATCCCGTCGTCGTACACGCTCAAGGGCAACACGATTACCTCGATCGCCTTCCCGTCGAAGTGCCCGGTCGCCGATTGCTCGGCCATGGGTGCATCGGTACAAGATATCATTGCTCGTCCAGGTTCCTACAGCGATTCGAAATTTGTCGACTTTAACTTCAAGTACCGCGCCAATGCTAACCTGAAGTTTACTGGTCAGGTCGGTACCACGCGCGGCACGGGCCATGCCCGCGACTACGCGTATGAAGGCTGGTTGGCATATTCGGGCAGCAGTCTAACCATGCATGGTATCGATGCGCCAGCCAATGTCGTCATCGACAATGCCGCGACGTTAAATCCGCGCACCGGTGCCCCGTTCTTCTCCGGTTGGGCAACGGACGTCACCACGCGTGACAAGGAAAACTATGGCCAGGTCGATGGCACCTACAGCACCGTATGGGATGCCGTGCCGAGCATCCGTTTTGGCCTGCGCACCGCCAAGCACGACCGTTCCCTGACCTGGCTCGAAGGCAGCTATCCAGCCGCCGCCGGCCTGCTGGAGAATGCGCCGAAAGGGTTGACGCGTTATCCAACCAGTCCCTTGTCCAACGTGCTGCAGAATCCCTGGACCTTCAGCGGTTCCTCGATGAAGGAGTGGGGCGAAAAGTACGCGACGTACAACAAGCATGCTTACCAAAGCGAATTCCAGATGACGGAAAAGGCAAATGCCGCCTACGTCATGGGTGACCTGAACTTTGCCAACGTGCAAGGTAACTTCGGTGTGCGTTATGTCAAGACCCAGATCGACGTGGCCAATGCATCGCCGAACGACGTGTGGAAACCGACCCTCAGCTCGAATACCTACAATAACTTCCTGCCGAGCGTGAATTTGCGCACGGACCTGGCGAAGGATGTCGTGTTGCGCGGCGCGGCCAGCCGCACCATGGCGCGTCCTGACTTTGGCGCCCTGGGTGCCTTGAGCCTGAACGACTTGACGATGTCCGGTTCCGGCGGTAATCCGAACCTGAAGCCGATCATGTCGAACAACGTCGATGCGGGCGTGGAATGGTATTTCATGCCGAAGTCGCTGATCGCGGTGAACCTGTATCAGATGAAACTGGCTTCGTATGTCACCTACGGTTCGTCGGTGGCGCAGTTCTACAACGCGACTCTCGGCCGCGTAACGGACTACAACATGAGCGCCGCCATCAATACCAAGGCGCGTGTGCGTGGCGTGGAACTGCAGTACACCCAGGACTTGAGCAATGGTTTCGGCTTCAGCGCCAACTACACCTATGCTGACGGCAAAGAAACGCAAGCGGCGCCAAAATCGGCTTGCGCCGATGAAGGCAACTGCGATATGGTCGGCACGTCGAAGAACTCGTACAACCTGTCTGGCTTCTTTGAAAATGCAAAATGGAGCGCGCGTCTGAATTACAGCTTCCGTTCCGCCTTCCTGAACGGCCTGGATCGCAAGAGCGCCATTTACCAGGATGACGTCGCCACCGTTTCGGCTTCCGTCAACTACAACATCAACGAGTTCCTGACCCTGTCGCTGGAAGGCAAGGACTTGAACAATCCGCTGTTGAAGTCGTATGCGTCGACCAAAGACCAGCCGCGCGCGTTCTACAAGAATGGTCGCCAGGTATTCTTTGGCCTGCGTGGCAAGATGTAAGACGTTTTACTTGGTTGATACCTCCCGGCGGACACCCGGGGTGGCATGACAATGGCGGAGCGCAGCTGGCTCCGCCATTTTTTTATTGCAAGATGGATTTTTTATATGGTGAGATACCTCCGATGACATTACACGCAATGCTGGCTTGCTTCGCCTGCGCGCTGCCACTGGCCGCCTCCGCCGCTCCCGCCACGCAGGTTTTCGCGCCGGAAGTGGTGGCTTATTATCCCGGCTGGAAATCGGCTGATTTTCCCGTTAACGGGCACAATATTCGCGCCGGCAATGTCAGCCTGATCCAGTACGCGTTCGCCGACATTTGCTGGGATGGCGAACATGGCAATCCCGCTCCCGATGGCGGCGGCGTGAGCGCCTGCCTGGATGCGCAAGGCCAGCCGTTCCGGCCGGCCAATGGCAGCATCGTGCTGCCGGCGCCGCAAGCCGATGCCGACAACTTGCGCAAGCTCAATGCGCTCAAGCAAAGTAATCCGCGGCTGCGCGTCCTGCTGTCGGTGGGGGGCTGGATCTGGTCGAACCGCTTTTCGGACATGGCCGCCACGCCGGCTGCGCGCCAGGCGTTCATCGCTTCCGCACTGGAGCTGGTGCGCCGGCATGGCCTCGACGGTATTGATATCGACTGGGAACATCCGGCCACGGGGGGAATTCCCTGTATCGAAGGCAAGGTCTGCCACCGCAGCGACGACAAGGAAAGTTATGTGCACCTGGCTAGCGAGCTGCGCAGCGCCTTCGACCAGGCTGGCAAGCAGGCGGCCGGCCGCCATTACCTGATCACCATTGCCGCCGGTGCGCATGCCAGCCTGAGCGACGACAGCGACGCCGCTCCCGGCTGGATGGCCCGCCTGACGGCGCAGCTGGACTGGATCAACCTGATGACGTATGACTACCGTGGCGTGTGGGATGCCGAGAGTGGCCAGCTGGCACCCCTGTATGCCGATCCCGCCGACCCGCAGCGCGAAAAGCAGTTGCATGCGGACGCCACCGTGATGCGCTTTCTGCGCGCCGGCGTGCCTGTGGCCAAGCTGGTGCTGGGCGTGCCCTTTTATGGTTATGGCTGGAAGCAGTGCGCAGCCGGTCCCCGCGGCGACGGCCTGTACCAGCCTTGCCAGGGCGCGGCCAGCGGCAATGACGGTACGCCGACCTTCACTTACCGGCATCTGCTCGAGCAGGGCTACCTGGTTGATGGCAAGGGCGCACGCGGCTTCCAGCGCTATTGGAATGCCGCCTCCCAAGTGCCGTATCTGTATCACCGCGACAGTGGCGTCTTCATCAGCTATGAAGATGCGCAGTCGGTGGTCCAGAAAGTGCGCTATATCCGCGACAAGGGCTTGCGCGGTGGCATGTTCTGGGAATTGAGCGGCGATGCGCAGCAAGTGCTAGGCACGGCCCTTGCGCCTATCCTGACGGGGGTGCAGCCATGAACCAGCGCTACCTCGCCCTCGACGTCCTGCGCGGCCTGACCGTGGCCCTGATGATCGTCGTCAATACTCCCGGTGACTGGGGCAGCGTGTATGCGCCGTTCCTGCATGCCGAATGGCATGGTTTTACTATGACGGACCTGGTGTTTCCCAGCTTTTTGTTTGTCGTCGGCAATGCACTGGCCTTTGCGCTGGGGAAATATGAAAACCTGGGTCATGGCGCCGTGCTGGCCAAGCTGTGCAAGCGCAGCGCGCTGATCTTTTTACTGGGTTTCCTGCTGTACTGGTTCCCCTTTTTCAAGCTCGACGACGCGGGTCAGTTCGCCTGGTCGCCCCTGTCGCACACGCGCATCCCCGGCGTACTGCAGCGCATCGCCGTGTGCTACCTGGCCGCCGCCCTGATCCTGCACTACTGGAAGACACGGGGCGCGCTGGTCTTCAGCGCCTGCGCCTTGCTCGGCTATTGGGCCATCCTGGCGACCTGGGGCGACTACAGCTTGCACGGCAATGCGCCGGCCAAGCTGGATCTGATCCTGCTGGGTGACAGCCACCTGTACCACGGCGAAGGCATCGCCTTCGATCCGGAAGGTATCCTCGGCACCTTGCCGGCTATCGTCAATGTCATCGCCGGCTACCTGGCGGGCAGTTTCCTGCGCCAGACGGCGCCGGCGCAGCTGCGCTCCAGCTTGGCTCAGTTGGCCGTGGCTGGCGTCCTCTGCGTGGCGGTGGCCCTGTGCTGGAATGAAGTGTTTCCGATCAACAAGAAACTGTGGACCAGTTCTTACGTGATGCTGGGTATCGGCCTGGACTTGCTGCTGCTGGCGTTGCTGATGTTCGTCATCGACGTACGCAAGATCACGGGCTGGACGTATTTTTTTGAAGTCTTCGGCAAGAACACCCTGTTCATTTACCTGGTGTCGGAAGTACTGGTGATCATCGCGTTTACCGTGCGCATCGGCGGCGGCAACCTATACCAGTGGTTGTACCAGCATGGCTTTACAGGCTGGGCGCCAGCGCGGGTGGGTTCGCTGCTGTTTGCTGTCAGCTTCATGCTGCTGTGCTGGCTTATCGCCTACGGCATGGACAAGCGCAAGTTGTATATCAAGGTCTAAAATATCAAGGTCTAAAACTTCAACTTCAGGCCGTAACGTGTGGCCAGCGCGGTGAAGAGCAGCATCAGGGCGGTGACGGCGGCGGCGTTCCACAGGCCGGCCGCGCCGCCCGTCTCCAAGTAGGGCCACCAGAAGCGCGGCAGGTGCAGTACTGCCGCCAGTTGCTGCCACAGGTCGGGCACGATGTAGGCGAACAGGGCATTGGTGCCGGCGGGTAACAGTACCACTGCCCAGGCGCGCCAGCGCCACACGTCGATGACGACATAAAACACCAGGAACAGGGCCAGGATGATGGCGCTGCAGACCAGGGTGTACGATTCCGTCGCGGCGATCTTGTTGATGTGGTGATACGGCCGCAGCAGCAGGCCGGCCGCCAGCAGGCCCAGCGCGAACCACGCCATGAAACGTATCCTCTGGGTATGGTTCAGGGCAGCGCCGCGCAGGAACAGCTGTCCCACCAGAGTGCCGGCCAACACATTGGCCGCCGTCGAGCCGAGCACCTGCGGCACGTTGACAATCCCGTTGATACCAGCCGGCAGGAAATCCAGGCTGCCCGCCGTGCCGCCCATGTACAGCGCGATCAGCAGGGAAAACACGCCCATCAGCGCCGTGCCGCTACCCTGGCACGCCAGGTACAGCAGGCTGCACAGCAGGTAGGACCAGCCGATCATGCCGAGGATGCCCCACCACGACGGTTGTAGCCAGGTGCTGGAAAATTCCGCATTCAATTCACCGCGGAAGGTCGCCAGCAGGAACAGCATCAGGGCGCCGCCTGCAGCCAGCTCAAGCTTGCCCGCGCCCTGGCGCCACAGCAGGATCATGGCCAAATAAAACAGAAGGAAGAACACGGCCTGCGGCAGCAGCGCCGCCTGCGCATCATAGCGGTAGGCATTCGCCAGCACCACGCCGGCCAGCATCAGGCTGGCGGAGCGCCACAGCAGGCGTCCCAGCAAGGCTGGTGTGACGTGGCCGCAATGGCGCTGCAAGGCCAGTGGAATGGCCATGCCGACCATGAACAGAAAGCCGGGAAAGACCAGGTCGGGCACGGTGATGCCGTCGGCGCGCGCTCCCGCATGTTCGAGCCAATAGGCAATGCCGGGCATGCCGGCCAGGTAGTTGACCCAGATCATGGTGACGATCACGCAGCCGCGAAAGGCGTCCAGGCTGGTCAATCGTTCGGCGGCGGGGGAGGTGGCTGGAGGCATGGAAGGACGAAAGAAGGTCGAAAAAAAAAGCAGCCCCGGCCTGAGCCGGGAACTGCCTTGCGTCTGCTTGAGGGAGCAGGACTTACTGTGCCGCTGCTGCCGGCGCCGTCGCTGCCGTGGCAGGACGGTTCAGCCACAGGATCCAGTAGCGGGCCAGGTCGCCCACGCCGTCGCCGCCCTTGACCGTTTCCAGTACCTTGATGGCGTCGTCTTTCTTGCCCGCCATGGCGTAGGAATAGCCGAGGCGCAGCTTGGCGTCTTCAGCACGCTTCAAGCCGCCCTTGGCGATGCCTTTCTGAATCAGGTCGATACCTTTGTCGAACTGGTCCATCGTCACGAAGGCGTAGCCCAGGTTGATCAAGCCCGTGCCATCCTTGCTCTTCATGGCCGAGGCTTCGCCGCTGGCGATGCTTTTCGCATCGTCGGCAGCCGCCTTGTTGGCTTGGTCGCGCAGTTTCTTGTGTTTGGCGGCATTTGCGCCCGTGCCCAGCACGCCTTTGGCAAAGCCCGCGTCGAGGACTTTTTTCGCTTCCGTCGGGAAGGCGTTCTGCAAGGCGATTTCAGCCATATCGCTGTAATCTTGCGGCGACATCGTGCCGACGGCCTGGAATTGCAGGCGCAGCACGTCCAGCGCGAAGCGGTCGGAATAACCGGCCTTGCCTTGCAAACGGCCCAGCAGGTCGCTCCAGTAGTCGTCCGACGGGTAGTAGCGCACCAGGTTTTCCATGGCGACCAGGTAGGTGGCCGGATCCTTGCTCTTCGAGCCCGTGTTGGCCAGCAATTGCAGTTCTTCGATGCTCGGCGTCTTGCCCGCTTGCTGCTTGGCCGTCAGGTCGGCCATCAGTTCCTGCTTGGCGCGCGCGAAATCGTTGCTGAAGTAATAGGCGCGGATGATGTAGGGACGCACGGTGGCGACGTCGCCTGTTTCCGTCTGGTAACGGGTGAACCACTTGATGGCGTTCGGGTAATCCTTGGCGTTGTAGTGGTAGTTCGCCAGTGCCTGGATGAAGTCGCCCTGGGCTTTCTTGTCCAGCTTGCCCGATTCGATCACCGCTTCCAGTGCCGTCATGGCCATCGGCGCATTGTTGGTGGTCGAGGCCAGCGCTACGCGCAGGCGGTTCAGCACGAATAATTCATACGGCGTCAGGGCTGGAATGGCGGCAGCCTGGTCGATGCGGCTTTGCACGTCGGCGTAGTTTTTGGCATCCATCGATGCCTTCACGGCGGTCGGATCGAGCAGCTTGAACACTTCAGGGCGCACCGAATCGGCCGGAGCGGCAGCGGCAGCGGCGGCTGGCTTGGCATCCTGCGCGTGCGACAGGGCTGGCAGGACATTCAGGCCGATGGCGGCCAGGAGCAGGCTAAGACGGGCAAGACGGAATTGGGACATGGGTTATCCTTCAATCAATAACAAAAATACGCACCGGCACTGGCAGCCGCAACATCGTGCGGTGGCATTGCCAGAGGGGCAAGGAAGCTCGAAAAAACACATTTCTGCCAGTCTGCCTGTATGAGTCAAACAGAAGCGGCATGATACAGAGCGGCTATTGTTACATAAACTGCTGGGCTGGTGCGGCAAACGTGCGCGTCAGGGCTTGCCCTTTGGCATCGAACAGCAGGCAGCGCTGCGGCGGTAGATGCAGACGCATGGCATCGCCCGCCTGGCGCAAGCCATCCTCTGCCGGCAACTTGACGGCCAGCATCTCGGTCAGCATCCCGGCTACACCTGGCATACTGGCGTAGACGATGGCCACGTCGCCCAGGTATTCGACATGGCTGACGGCCGCGTCGACGACGTTGTTTCCCGCATTGCCGCCCGCATTGCCGCCCGTATTGTCACCATCTTGCAGGCTGACATGCTCGGCGCGCACGCCCAGGGTCAGCTGCTCGCCCGGCGCCACGCCGTCACCGTGCGCCTCGACCTCGATCACGGCGCCGCCGGGCAGGCGCACGGCCACCGTGCCGGGGCTTGCCGCGACGGCCTCGCAGGCGACGAAGTTCATCTTCGGCGCGCCCAGGAAACCGGCCACGAACAGGTTGCCGGGATGGTTGTATAACTCATGCGGACTGCCCACCTGCTCGATGCGCCCGCCGTTGAACACCACGATGCGCTCGCCCAGGGTCATCGCCTCGACCTGGTCATGCGTGACGTAGATCATGGTGGTTTTCAGTTCCTGGTGCAGGCGCGAAATTTCCACCCGCATCTGCACGCGCAGCGAGGCGTCGAGGTTCGACAGCGGTTCGTCGAACAGGAACACCTTGGGCTTGCGCACGATGGCGCGGCCGATGGCCACGCGCTGGCGCTGGCCGCCCGACAGGTCCTTCGGTTTGCGCTTGAGCAAAGGCGTGATCTGCAGGATCTCGGCCGCGCGCTCGACGGCGGCGCGCACGTCCGCCTTCTTGTGTCCAGCCAGGCTTAGGGCGAAGGCCATGTTCTCGTACACCGTCATGTGCGGATACAGGGCATAGCTCTGGAAGACCATGGCCAGGCCCCGCTCGGCCGGCGCGATATCGTTGGCCAGCTTGCCGCCGATATGCAGCTCGCCGCCCGTGATGTCTTCCAGCCCGGCGATCATGCGCAGCAGGGTCGATTTGCCGCAGCCGGACGGCCCCACGAAGACGATGAATTCGCCGTCGCGGATATCGAGGTCGATGCCGTGGATGACCGGGTGCTTGTCGTCATACAGCTTGACGATGTTCTTTAAAGCGATATGTGCCATGGGCTGTGCGATTCCTAGCTTGCGCTGGCCGGCGTGGACGTGGCGCCGGCGTCAGATTGGTCGGAAACGTCCTTCGGGCCGATGCGCATGAAGCGCGACAGGATCAGTACGGGCACGGCCGACACCAGCACCCACAGGAAAAAGGTCTTGTAGCCGAGTGCCGTCTGGATGTCGCCGCTGATCATCTTGAACAGCACGAAACCCAGCTGCATCACGCCGGTGGCGAAGGCATAGTGGGCCGTCTGGTACTTGCCGACTGAAACCACCTGCATCATGAACAGGATCAGGCCGACGAAACCGAAGCCATAGCCGAACATTTCCACGCTGAGCGCGGCCGTGATCAGGGTCAGATCGGTGGGCATGCTGTGGCTCAGGTAATAGAACACCAGGTTCGGCAAGTTCATGGCCAGGATCAGGAAGAACATGGCGCGTTTCAGGCCCAGCCAGGATGTGAAATAGCCGCCGCCTATGCTGCCCAGCAGGAAAGCGACGGTACCGGCCGTGCCGTACACGGCGCCCACTTCCGTTGTCGACAGGCCCAGGCCGCCCAGCTCGCGCGCTTCGCGCAGGAACAGCGGGCCGATGGTCTGCACTTGCGCCTCGCCGGCGCGGAACAGGATGATGAAGGCGATCATGCCCCAGATGCCGGGCTTTTTCAGGAAGTCCACCAGCACGTCCCACAAGGTGCGGCTGATGCCTGCCACGCTCTTGTCAGCCACCGCTGCGTTGCGCACCTGCGGCAGCGCCCATAGGTGGTAGGCGGCCAGTGACAGCATCATGGCGCCGATGATCAGGAAGATCACCGACCATGCCGGCTTGATGCCGATTTTTTTCTCCAGGTAGCCGGCCAGGATCACCAGACCGCCCAGCGAAATGAATTTGCCAGCATTGAAGAAGGCGCCTTGCCAGCCCGCGTAGGCGGCCTGCTGCTTGTCCGACAGGCTGGCGATATACAGGCCGTCGCAGACGATGTCGTGCGTCGACGAGGCCAGCGCGGCGACGAACAGCACGGCGATGCTGGCGGCGAACCACAGCGGCGTTTGCAGGGCCAGCGCGATCAGGCCCAGGCTCAGGCCACCGAGGAACTGGAAGAGCACCACCATGGTCTTCTTGCTCGACGCCAGTTCCAGAAAGGGGCTCCACAGCGACTTGAAGACCCAGGCAAAGCCGATCAGGCCCGTCCAGCGGGCGATCTGGTCGTTCGGTACGCCCATGCTCTTGAACATCAGGCCGGCTACCAGGGCCACGGCGTAGAACGGCAGGCCCTGGGCGAAGTACAAGGTGGGCACCCAGGAAATCGGGCTGCGTGCTTTCTTGCTGATGCTGATGCGCTGGTCGTGCATGGAGGCTTCCTTATCGAGAGACGTTTTCATTTGACTGCGCCGTCCATGCCGCGCATGAAGAAGCGTTGGGTAAACAGGAAGGCGAGCAGGGTCGGCACGATGGTGATCAGGGTGCCGGCCGCGATCACGCGCGTGCTGCTGCCGAAGGTGCCGCGCAAGTACAGCACGCCGACAGAGAGCGGAAATTCATCGGGTTTGCTCATGACGATGGAGGGCCAGATGTACTCATTCCACGATTCGACTGCCGTCAGGATGCCGACGGTGGCCAGCCATGGCGTAATCAGGGGCAGCATGATGCGGCTGAAGATCACCCATTCGCTGGCGCCATCGACGCGCGCGGCGTCGATCAGGTCTTGCGGCACTTCCTCGAACGCCTGCTTGAGCAGCAAGATGGCCACGGCTGTCACCACGTTGGGCAGGATCACGCCTGTATAGGTGTCGACCAGGCTCATTTGCGTGATGGTGATGAAGTTGACGAGAAAGTTCACTTCCGACGGCAGCACCAGGGTGGCCAGGATCAGGCCGAACACCAGCTTGCGGCCGCGAAATTTCAGGCGCGCCAGCGGATACGCGGCCAAAGAGCACAGCAGCAGTTTCCAGAAGACGGTAAACACGGCGATCAGCACCGAGTTTTTGAAGAACGACCAGATGGGGATGGCGTTGAACACTTCGATGAAGTTCTCAAAGGACGGGGCCTTGGGCCAGAAGGTGGGTGGGAAGGCGAAGATGTTGCCTTCCGTGGAAATGGCCGTCACCAGGGTCCACCAGAAAGGGAAGACGCAGACGACGGCGATCGCGCACAGCACGGCATAGTGGCCGGCATATTGGCCTATGCTTTGCAAACGCGTTTTCAGTGGGCGGGAGCGGGTTGTCATGGTCATTCCCCTGTCAGCGGTGCTTGGGTTTGAGGTAGCGCAGGCACAGCAGGGCGATGGCTATGCAAAACAGGGACACGACGAAACTGGCGGCCAGCGCGCGCGGCAGTTTCAAGTGTTTGAGGCCCTGATCGTAGGCGTAGTACAGCGCCGTGAAGGTCGAGTTCATCGGGCCGCCCTGGGTCAGCACGTCGACTTCCTGGTACGCCTTCAGAGCTGCCAGCACGGACAGGATGGAACACAGCATGATGGTCGGGCGCAGCATCGGCACGGTGATCTTCCAGAAGCGCTGCCAGCGGTTGGCGCCATCGAGCATGGCCGCTTCCTGCATGTCCGACGGTATCGACTGCAGCGCCGCCAGATACATCACCATGTACCAGCCCAGGCCGCGCCACAGGGTGACGAACATGACGGCAAACAGGGCCAGGCTGTCGTTCGTCAGCCAGCCCACGGGCGCGTTCACGAGTTTCAGGGTCAGCATCACGTAATTGAGGGCGCCCTGTTCGTGGAACATGAAGCCCCACATGATGCCGACCACGGACACGGTGGTCACCACGGGCACGTAGAAGGCGGCGCGGAACAAACGGATGCCGGGCAGGCGGTTGTTCACCAGCACGGCCAGCACGATGGCGCCCACCTGCACGAAGGGCACCATCAGCAAAAACATCAGCGAATTTTTCAAGCCCGAGACGAACATCTCGTTATTGAAAATGTAGCGGAAGTTATCCAGGCCGACGAAGCGCGTCTCGCGTATCAGGCTGTAGTCGGTAAACGCCAGCACGGAGCCGTATCCGACGGGCCAGAAGGAAAAGGCGGCCAGCAGCAGCAGGGCCGGGGTCAGGAACAGCCAGGCTTGCACGGTATGGCGGTGGGCGAGTTTCATGGTGTCCTCAGTGGCGCGGCAGGGTGGCCAGCTTGCGGTTCCAGATGGCGACGGCCTGGTCCAGCGCCTGCTTGACATCCTGCTTGCCCGTCACGCCCGCTTCGACGGCCTTCACCAGCGAACGGCGCAATTCGTCGTAGTCGTCGATGCCGGCCACGTACAGGGTGCGCGAGTGGCCCATCGACAGGGCGCCGGCAGCCACCGCCTTTTCGGCCGCGCCCGCGTTCTGCGGCGTGGATAGAAAGAACGGGTCGGCCGCCGCCTTGATCGTGGTGGGAAAGACGCTGGCCTGCCTGGCGAAGGCCAGCTGGTTGGCGTCGTTCGTCAGGAAGCGCGCGAACTTGCCCACGGACGGCAGCAGGCGCGCCGGCACGCCTTTCGGAATGGCGAAGTGCACCAGCCAGCCGCCGTCGGCGATGCCTGTGGGGCCCAGCGGCGCGGGCGCCACGTCGGTGATGGCGTAGATGTCTTTCGCATCGCTGCGGATGCGCTGCATGGCCGTGGGCGGCGCCAGCAGCATGCCCAGGCGGCCGCCCTTGTAGGCGTCGATCACGGCCGGGAAATTATCTTCGGCGAACAGGCTTTCTTTCAACAGGCCGCCCACCTTGTAGGTGTCGGCCAGCTTTTGCACCAGCGCCACGTGCTGCGATGAATTGAAGACGGCGCGGTTGTCGGTAATCACAGACAGGCCCTGCTGCATGAACAGGCCGTCGATTTTCGACAGGGCCGGGGCGATGCCTGCCTTGCCCGTGCGTTGCGCGATCTGGCGTGCGAACGCCAGCTGTTCATCGAGGCTGGCGGGGCCGCGCGTGAGGCCCGCCTGCTTGAAAATGGCGGTATTGAAGGCGATCACCGCGACATTGCTGTACATGGGGAAACCGTAGGTGCGGCCCTTGAAACGCAAGTCGTCCAGGGCGCTGGGAATGTAGCTGGCGCGCGCCTCCGCAATCAAGCCATCGACGGGCGTGAGCAAGCCGTCGCGGGCAAATTCGTCGGCCCAGGGCACGTTCAGGCTGACCAGTGCGGGCGGCGTGCCGGCCACGATGCGCGTGACCAGCTTGGTCTGGATGACGTCCCAGGGAAAGTCTATCCATTCGATCTTGACGTCGGGATTCTGCGCCTCGTAGCGCGCCACCACCGCATTGAAATACGGCGTGAACTTGGGCTTCATGCTGAAGGTCCAGAATTCGATTTTCTCGGCAGCCCATGCCTGTGGCGCGAGCAGGCTCGCGCAGGCAACAACCGCCAATAGTCTCTTGATCGTCATGTTTATCCTGGAGCGCAAAGCTCCAATGTCTATGAGTCTGCGGCGCGGGTACATGCCCTTGCCGTCGCTTATATTCGGGTGCTTCTGCCGGCAGCTGCGCCCCGTGCCGGGGGCGCAGCTGCCGAATATTGCTTGAATACTGCTTAATTTGTCTTCGTGACCTTGCTCAAATGGCGCGGCGCATCCGGATCCATGCCGCGCGCGGCCGACAGTTTGGCCGCCATCACATAGAAAGACTGGATGGCAACGATCGGGTCGAGGTCCGGCGTGGCCGCCACGGGCAGGGTCAGGTCGCGCTCGGCCACGTCGGCGGGGGCCGCCAGCAAGACCTTGGCGCCGCGGCCGCGCATTTCCGTCGCCAACTGCAGCAGGCCGGCCTGGGTCGGGCCGCGCGTGGCAAAAATGAGCAGCGGGTAGCCGTCTTCGATCAGGGCCATCGGACCATGCTTGATTTCGGCGCCGCTGAAGGCTTCCGCCTGCAGGGCCGAGGTTTCCTTGAATTTCAAGGCCGATTCCAGCGCCACGGGGAAGCTGATGCCGCGGCCCACGACCATAATGTTGCGCGCCGGGGCCAGCACGTCGATCGCCGGCGACCAGTCGACGCGGGTCGCTTCGAGCAGCGCCTCAGGCAGCGCTTCCAGGCCCGCCTGCAGCTCGGGATCGTTCTGCCACTGGGCTACCATGCGTGCGCCGGCGACCAGGCTGGTAATGAAGCTCTTGGTGGCGGCGACGCTTTGTTCCTTGCCGGCGCGCAGGGGCATGGCCCACTCGGCGGCGTGCGCTAGCGGCGAATCGATGTCGTTGACCAGGGCCACGGTGGTGGCGCCGCCGTCGCGGAAGTAGCGGATCGGCTCGACCACGTCCGGGCTCTGGCCCGATTGCGAAATCGAGATGGCCAGCGTATCGCGCGTCACCAGCGGCGATTTGTTCAGGGTCACCAGCGACATCGGCAGGGACGCGACGACACGGCCCAGGCGCGCCATGATCAGGTAAGCGACGTAGTTGCAGGCGTGATCCGAGCTGCCGCGCGCGATGGTCAGCGCGGTCGAGAACGAGGTGCTCCTCAATTTGCGGCCCAGTTCCGCGTACCGTTCCGTATCGCTGGCCAGTTGCAGGGCGACGCATTCGGCGGCGGAAATGGCTTCTTTAAGCATCATTGAGGTCACAGATTTCTCCTTCTATATACACAGCTTTGAGTTTGAGATCGCGATCGAGTACCACCAGATCGGCGTAAGTGCCGGGGGCCAGCCGGCCACGTTCTTCCAGGCCCAGGTAATCGGCGGCGTTGGTCGACACGCGCTTGGACGCGTCGGCCAGGTCCAGTCCCAGTCCTACCAGGTTGCGCAGCGCCTGGTCCAGGGTCAGGGTGCTGCCCGCCAGGGTGCCGTCGGGCAGGCGCACGCCGCCCATGCATTTCTGCACGGCGTGGCGGCCCAGCATGTATTCGCCGTCCGGCATGCCGGTGGCGGCGGTCGAATCGGTGACGCAGTACAGGCGCGGGATGGCGCGCAGGGCCACCTTGATGGCGCCCGGATGCACGTGCAGCAGGTCGGGTATCAGTTCGGCGTATTCGGCGTGCGCCAGGGCGGCGCCGACCATGCCTGGCTCGCGGTGATGCAGGCCGCTCATGGCGTTGAACAGGTGCGTAAAGCCCATGGCGCCATGCTCCAGCGCGGCCACGCCGTCTTCATAGGAACCGAGCGTGTGGCCGATCTGCACGCGCACGCCGGCGTCGGCCAGCGTGCGCACCAGTTCCAGGTGGCCGGCGATTTCCGGCGCCACGGTGATGACGCGCAGCTTTGCCAGGGTTTGCAGGCGTTCGATTTCGGCCAGCGTGGCGGCGCGCGCGTAGTTGGGCTGCGCCCCGAGCTTGCCGGAATTGATGTACGGGCCTTCCAGGTGGGCGCCCAGCACGCGCGCCGTGTTCGGACGGCGGTGGTTGGCGGCGATGCCGATGGCCGTCAGGGCCATGTCGATATCTTCCGGCGGCGCCGTCATGGTGGTGGCCAGCAGGCTGGTGGTGCCGTGGCGCGCATGGATGGCCGCGATGGTGTAGACGGCGTCGCCGCCTTCCATGATGTCCTTGCCGGCGCCGCCATGCACGTGCAGGTCGATAAAACCGGGCAAAATATAATCGTCGCCATTGGTCGACGGGTGGAGGGAATTGCCCGTGATGCTGTCGACCCGCTCGCCGAAGGCGATGGCGCCGTGGATCCAGCCGCCGGGGGTAAGGATATTGCCTTTGATAGTGCTGCTCATCTGCGCGACTCCGCTACGAATTCATAATAATCACTGCGGCAATACGAGTGGGTCAGTTCCACCGCTGCGCCGTTGTCGAGATAACTGACACGGGTGATGTGCAGCATGGCTTCACCCGTCTTGATATTGGCCAGCTTGGCCTGTTCCGCCGTGGCGTTGACGGCGCGGATATGCTGCAGCGCGCGCATCGGGATGGTGCCGCGCGACTCCAGATAGCCGTACAGCGAATCGGTCACCTGCTGCGGGTCCGGCATATACAGCGCGGGGATGGTGGTGGTCTCAATCGCCATCACCACGTCGTCGGCCGTGCGCAAACGGCGCAGGCGCGCCACCGGCATGTGCGGCGACAGGCCCAGCGACAGCAGTTCCAGCGGCGCGGCCGCGCCGATATCGCGCTGCAGCCAGCGCGAGCCGGCCGTGAAGCCCCGCTGGCGCAATTCTTCCGAAAAGCTCGTCAGGCGCGACAGCGGCTGCTCCAGCTTGGGCGTGATGTAGGTACCCGAGCCGCGCCTGCGCGTCAGCATGCCCCGGTCGCACAGCATGTCGATGGCTTTGCGCGCCGTGACGCGCGAGATTTCCAGGATATCTGACAGCACGCGCTCGGAAGGCAAGGCCTGGTTGGCGCGCCAGTCGCCGCTGGCGATGCCGTCCGACAGCATGTTCGCCAGTTGCATGTAGAGCGGCGTGTCGCTGGCCGGATTGGGTTTGAAGGCAGACAGTTTGGCCAGCATGGTCATTGCTCCTGCAAGTGCTTGCGTATCAGGCGCAGGCCGCCTGCGGCCGAGTCGCCCTGTGCCGGCACGACCAGTTGCAATAGTGTCGCCGGCAGGTAGGCCGACAACGGCGCCGCCAGGCCGCCGCACAGGGCCACGGGCAAGGTGCCGACCGGGTCGAGGGCCTTGGCGATGAGGGCGATCTGCTGGCCCGCATCGACCAGGATGGTGCGCGCCACTACATTGGTGGCCGCGTGTTCGAGCACCAGCCGCGCCAGTTGCGCGAAAGTGGTCTGGCTGGCGGCCGCCAGCCATACTTGCATGGCGTTGCGCTGGCCGCCGCAGGCGTCGATGACGGCCGTGGCGAAGGCACTGCCGGGCACGCGCCCGTCGACCACCTGCTGCGCGTGGTTGATGGCGCGCATGCCGATCCAGGCGCCGCCCGCTTCGTCGCCGGAAGGGAAGCCCCAGCCGCCCACTTCGTGACGGCTGCCGTCCGCGTGCAGCACTTCGCCCACGCTGCCGGTACCGATGGCGACGATGACGCCCGGCTGGCCGGCATGCGCGCCCAGCAGGGTGGTCAGGGCATCCGATTCGAGTGCGACGGCAGCATAGCCGGGATTGTGTTCGACGAAGCTGGCGGCCCACTGCTTGTTGTGCACGCCGGCCAGGCCCAGGCCGATGGCCATGCGCTGCAGCGATGGCTGTTCCAGGCCGGCGGCGCGAAAGGCCAGGGTGACGGCATGGGCCACGGAGGTCCAGGCCCGTTCGATGCCCAGTCCCAGGCCGGAAGGGCCGCTTTGTCCCTGCGCCAGTTCTTGGCCATCGAGGCGCGCCAGGCGCACGCGGGTGCCGCTTCCCCCGCCGTCGACGCCGATTATGTATTCGATCATGTTGTGCAGTCCCGCATATGGTTGATTGCGCCTGTCTCGTATTTTTTGTCGGGCGACGAAAAAGCTGAAGGCACTATATTGTCGCCTCGATGGCTTGTCAACAGGTATTTAAGTGGTATTATGAAATGCCTTGCGTGATGCAGCGTCATGCCCGAAGGAGTGACTGCAAGTATTTGTTAATAAAGGTTTTTTTCTGTATGCTGAATGGTATTGAAATTGGCCTTATTTAATGCCAATTTTTCACGAGTGGTCTGTGCCGCGCACTGTTGTATTGCTTGTATGCATGCTTGGCAAGGGACGCCATGAAGAGTAAAGTCCGCCTTTTACACCTGAGTTGGAAGAGCATGATGAACGACAAGGCAGCAAAGAGCGAGTACTGGGACGACTGGCAGCAAGAGGCGCTGGCCGCCGGCGTGTCGGCACCGCTGGCCGCGCTGGGCATGGAAATGATGCGCACGCACCGCAAGAACCGCTGGCCGAAGGATTTCCTGGGCCGCGAAAGCGATGGCCCGGTCATGATTGAAATGTGCCTGGAAGATGAAGCGGAAACGGAATTGTTCTTTATCGAGAACCTGTATCCCTACGATGCAGCGCTGATCGAAAAGACGCGCCGCCGCCTGTGCCTGCACTAGGCAGACACGCACGCGTGAGGGGAACGGCCGCCTTGTGCGGCCGTTTTTACGTCATTGGCTGGAATTTTTCGTTGCGCGCGCGCGCGTGCATGCGCAGGCTCAGCAGACCGACGGCGATCAGCAGCAGCGAATGCGTGCTTGGTTCATATGGCGTGGGTATGCGCAGGGCCGCCGGCGGAGGCGGGAAAATGGCCAGGCGTACGGCCAGTGTGGCCGGTATCGCCTGGTAGGCGGCGTAGCGGCCAGGCGGCGTGTCTGCCGCCTGCGTGTTGCCGGCGGCCCATAGCGACAGGGCCGCGCCCAGCAAGATCATCTTTTTCATCATGTTGTGAATTTCTGCCGAGGGCTGAGCGTTGATACCCATGGGCGCGCAGCGTGCCGGCCCATGTCCTGTCCCCAGTGTGTATGCTTGCCTCCAGTGCTGGTGATACCGCACCGAATGATATATTTTTATAAATTAAGTGTATTAAAGCATAATAAAATCAAAATGCCTACGTCTTTTTGCAAATAAGCGCATGCGCTGCGTGCGCTAGGTGGCCGGACACTATTGCAGGTGGGAAATGACGTGGCATTTTCATGGGGGAGTGTCATAATAGCCCAGGCATTTTCGCCCAGGTATGGAGTAAATGATGAGCAAGGCACAGGACAGCAAGAAGGAAGCCAAGAAGGAACCGGCCAAGAGCATGAAGGAAAAGAAGGAAGCCAAGAAGGTCAAGAAAGAAGAACGCAAGCGCTGATCATGCGCTTGCGCCGTTCATTGACGCGCCTGTGGCGTGCGCCGGCCCTGCTGGCGGCGTTCGCCCTGTTGGCCTTTGGTGTACCCGTGTCCGGCGTGCTGGCGCAGCAAAAGGCAGCGCCGTCCACGTTCGGGCAAGTGGTGGGCAATGCCGTGCTGTGCATCGACCAGATCGACAACAAGGCCTTCTATGCCTATTTGCTGACGGCCTTCGGCCCCGCCTACAAGCATGAAGGGGGCGCATACTGGTTCCGCACGGACGCTAGCCTGTGGGGCGCGCCGATTACCGACGTGATCGTCAGCGACGATACCAGTCCCCTCGTCTTCATGGGCGTGGTGGCGGACGCGACCCCGGAAAAGCTGGAACCGGCCATCCGCAGCGCCTCCGGCCTGCGTTTCAATAAGCTCGACAATTCCGCCTTTCCTGTCCGTGGTTCCGTACCTGGCAGTAAAATCGTCTACTTCCGTAGCAAGGCGAAAGTGTATTGCGCCAAATACAAGCCGTTGCCGCCCGCCCGCACCCGATGAGGGTACCGGCTTGCCGCCGCGCATTTTGATCGTTTCATCCGCAGGGTCTCCATGTACACGCATTATTTCCAGCTCAAGCAATCGCCGTTCTCGATCGCCCCCGATCCGCGCTACCTGTTCATGAGCGAACGCCACCGCGAAGCGCTGGCGCACTTGCTGTATGGCGTGGGCAGCGGCGGCGGCTTCGTGCTGTTGACGGGAGAAATCGGCGCCGGCAAGACCACCGTGTGCCGCTGCTTCATGGAGCAGATTCCGGAAAACTGCCAACTGGCGTATATCTTCAATCCGAAACTGTCCGTCGAGGAATTGCTGCTGTCGATTTGCGAGGAATTCCGCATCGCCTTGGCGCCCGGCGTGGCCAGCGTGAAAGGCTATGTCGACGCCATCAATGCACACCTGCTGGCCAGCCATGCACAGGGCAAGAACAATGTGCTGATCATTGATGAAGCGCAAAACCTGTCCGCCGCCGTGCTGGAACAGCTGCGCTTGCTGACCAACCTGGAGACGAGCGAGCGCAAGCTGCTGCAGATCATCCTGATCGGCCAGCCGGAATTGCGCGCCATGCTGGCCCGGCCCGAGCTGGAGCAACTGGCGCAGCGCGTGATTGCTCGCTATCACCTGGGCTCGCTGACGGCCGAGGAAACAGCCAGCTATATCCGCCACCGCCTGGCCGTGGCAGGCAGCACGGCGCAGACGCCG
This sequence comes from Janthinobacterium algoris, assembly GCF_051380935.1. NCBI lineage: Bacteria > Pseudomonadati > Pseudomonadota > Betaproteobacteria > Burkholderiales > Oxalobacteraceae > Janthinobacterium > Janthinobacterium algoris. The sequence continues at coordinate 186,404 of NZ_JBNYXZ010000011.1, forward strand.
TTCGCGCCCCGGCTGATGGCGCAGATCCATGCCTTGAGCCACGGCGTGCCGCGCCGCATCAACCTGCTATGCGACCGCGCGCTGCTGGGCGCCTATGTGGAAAACCAGCCGCAGGTGACGCGCCAGATACTGCGCCGTGCCGCAGAGGAAGTGTTTGCGGAAGAGGGGAAGCCGATTGCCGGACGGGGCCTGCGCTGGCCGCACGTCGCGGCCGGCGTGCTGGCCGGCGCCGTGGTCACGGCCGCGCTGGCCTGGCATTTCTTACCGCACGCCAGCGTGCTTGTACCGGCGCTCACTGCACCGGCACCGGCCTTGGCCGCGTCCGTACCGGCGGCGTCTGCAGCGGTGGCCTCGTCCGCGCCCGCGCCCGCGCCCGCCAGCGTGCCGGACCGCAACGCCGTGCTGCACCAGCTGGCTGCCCTGTGGGGCGAACAGTTGCCGCCCGGCGATGCTTGCCAGGCGGGTGCGCGCGCCGGCCTGCGCTGCCTGCACAGCCGGGGTGGCATTGCCGAACTGCGCGTGCTGGACCGTCCCGCCATGCTGGCCTTGCGCGATGTGCAAGGGGCGGAACAGCAGGCGCTGCTGACGCGGCTGCAGGGCGAGACTGCCACGCTGATAATGGACGGTAAACCTCAAAGCCTGCCGCTGGCCCAGCTGGCGCAGCGCAGCGATGGCAGTTTTACTACCTTTTGGCGCGCCCCGCGCGCTTGGCGCGACGAGGTGCCGCTGGGTGCCCGCGGCGCCGACGTGGACTGGCTGGCGCAGCGCCTGGCGCAACAGCGGGGGATGCCGGCCCCGGCCGCTAATTTGCCGCTCGATGCCGAGATGCAAGCCCAGCTGCGCGCTTTCCAGCAGAGCCAGAACTTGCGCGCCGATGGCCTGGCGGGACCGAAAACCTACATACGCCTGATGCAACTGGGTGACAACGCGGAGCCGCGCCTGAGCAGTGCAGCTCCTGCCGTGGCAGCGCCCGCTGCGACGGCGATGGTGGCGGGGAAATAAGATGTCCTACATACTTGAAGCACTGAAAAAATCGCAGGCCGAGCGCCAACTGGGCGAGTTGCCTTCGATCCACGCACCGCAAGTGCAACTGCACGATGGCGCAGCGTCCTCTGCTGCACGGCGCGCACCCGTCTGGCTGGCGCTGGGCGGCGTGAGCGTGGCCGTGGTTGTTGCGCTGCTGCTGTGGCAGCCTTGGCAGGCGACCGCTCCTGCTGCCGCTCCTGTCGTCCCTGTTGTACTGGCCCAGGCCGTGCCCGCACCGGTGCCCGTGGCTGCCCCGCCAGCAGTACCCGCGCCGGCGCCTGTGCCGCTGGCTGCCCCGTCCGTGCCGCCAGCGGCCACCGCCGCGCCCGCGCACCATGCCAGGCCCGTGGCGGAACCGAAGCAGGAGACGCCCGGCCAGGCTGCGCCGCCACCCGTTGTGGCCCCGATGCCTGCAGCACCGCCCACGCCCACGCCTGGCGCCGAGGAAAGCGTGCCCGGCATGCGCGACTTGCCCGAGCCGATACAGCGGCAAATCCCGCCGGTCGCCATCGGCGGCTATATTTATTCGAAGAATCCGGCCGAGCGCCTGTTGCTGATCGACAAGGTCTTGCGCCATGAAGGCGAGGAGCTGGCGCCCGGCCTGGTGCTGGAAAAGTTGCAGCCGAAGGCGGCCATCTTCAGCTTCAAGGGCTACCGCTACCGCGTGCCGTATTGAGTTGTTGCGCATCAAGGCCGGGCCGCCATCGCTGAACCATACTGGCCTGGCCTGGTCGAACCAGGGTCGCTGCGCCCGTGTGCGCGGCCGGGGAGTTCCCATGATTGCTGCCGCAACTGCTGGTGAGGGTGCGCTTGATACGGATGCGCCGGAAAATCTGGCGCGCATCGACCATATCGTCGTGCTGATGATGGAAAACCGCTCGTTCGACCACATGCTCGGCTACCTGAGCCTGGAAGGCGGGCGCGCCGACATCGACGGCTTGCAGGCCAGCCATGCCAACGTGCACGCGGGCGTGACCTACCCCGTGCACCATTTGCGGCGCACGGTCTTCGGCCCGCAGCAAGACCCGTCGCATACGGGCCTGTCGGTGGCGCAGCAATTGCAAAACAATAACGGCGGCTTCATCGACGACTATGCGCAAACGCATCCGGGCGACCCCGACATCGATCTGGTGATGGGTTACTACAACGGCGCCGACTTGCCCATGTATGATTTCCTGGCGCAGCAGTTTTGCGTCTGCGACCGCTGCTACAGCTCCGTGCCTGGCGCCACCTGGCCCAACCGCCTGTATGCGATCAGCGGCAAGGCGGCCGGCAGCAAGGACAGCAAGCGCGTGCCCCAGTATGCAAACAAGTCCTTCGTGCGCCACCTCGAGCATGCCATGGTCAGCTGGAAATTTTATTCCGCCTGGAAACCCTGGAGCTTGGCGCTGACGGACGACCATTACCGCTCGTCCGAGTTTTACGAGCCTTTCGGCTCCAGCGCACGCCGCTATGGCTTCATCGGCGATGCGCTGGCGGGCACCTTGCCCTCGGTCAGCTGGATCGATCCGCATTTCTTTGACAACGACGACCATCCGCCGGCTGATATCCGCGCCGGCCAGGCACTGGTGGCGCAGGTCTACCAGGCGCTGTCGCGCGGACCGGCCTGGGCGCGCACCTTGTTGATCCTCAGTTATGACGAACACGGCGGCTTTTTCGACCATGTGCCGCCGCCCGCCGCTGTGGATGACGAGCCCGCGTTTCGCCAGTACGGCGTGCGCGTGCCCATGTTGCTGGTGTCGCCGCTGATCGCGCCGGGCAGCGTCAGCCACCAAGTGCTCGACCACACGTCCATCATCAAGACCATCTTGCAGCGTTTTTGCCGCGCCGCCGATGGCGCCTTGCCCCAGATGGGCGCGCGCGTGGCAGCCGCCAGCGACCTGGGCACCGTGCTGACGCTGGCGCAGCCCCGCGCGGCGCCCGCCGTGCCCGCCGTGGTCCTGGCGCAGCGCGCCGCATGGGAAGCGGATATGCGGATGCAAGACTTCGCCCCGTTGGCGTCTGCCTGCCAGCCTGATGGCGCGCTGGCCGCCGCTGCCGCCGTACCCTTCCAGTCCGATGCAGAGGCGGGCGCGATCGCCGCCCATCGGCAATTGGCGCGCACGGCCAGGAATGCGCAGGCGGTAAATAGTCGAACGGCGAGTAAAACGGCGGGCACGACAGCGCCGAAGCCGGCGGGCCGTCGCCGACGGCAGGGTGGCAAGCCGGCGCCCTTTGGCGACCGGACTGGCGGAAAATCCGCAGGCGCTTGATCTGGGCGATGAGGTGGACAATGAGGTGGGCCATGAGATGGGCAATGCGCTGGGCAATGCGCGTCGCCGGCGCCAGGCGCTGGTGCCGGCGGGGCTGCGTATAATCACTCCTTCTCAATCAAGGAGTGACCATGCACGATGCGATGCCCGCCCACCCGGTACTGGGTGTGATCGGCCGTTCCGGTAGCGGCAAGACGACCCTGCTGGAATTTGTGGTGAAGGAATTGGCGGCGCGCGGCTTGCGCGTCAACTTGGTCAAGCACAGCCACCATGACCTGGCGCTGGAGCCGCCGCAAAAGGACAGCGCCCGCCTGCGTCTGGCGGGGGCGGCGGAAGTGTTGGTGGCGTCGCCGTATCGTTTTGCCATCGTGCATGAGCTGCGCGGCGCGCCCGAGCCGAGCCTGGCGCAGCAATTGTCCCGTATGGGGCCGGCAGACCTGACCTTGGTGGAGGGCTTCAAGACGGACCCCATCCCCAAGCTGGAAGTGTTCCGCCCGGAAGTGGGGCAGGCGCCCCTATATCCGCATGACCCGCAGGTGATCGCCGTCGCCTCGGACAGCCCGGCGCCGGCCGACTTGCGCGAGGGCGTGCAATGGCTGGACTTGAATGCGCGCGAGCAAGTGCTGGCCTGGCTGCTGCACAGACTGGAAAAATAAGCTAAAGGTTTGCCGCGGCCATCCGTTAATACTGGTAGAACCTCATTGGAGAAACGTATGGACGTCGGAAGCATTGCTCAACTGTCAACTACGATGGCGGAGACAGGCACGCGGCAAGCCGTCGGTTTGGCTGTCCTTAAAAAAGCCCAGGATATTCAGAGTTCGACTGCCACTGCCTTGCTGGCAGCCCTGCCGCCAGTACAGTCGGCGCCGAGTCTGCCGGCTCACCTCGGTAATCGCATCAACACGACAGCCTGAGCGCAGTCCCGCGGCGCCAGTCTGGCGCTCGCCATCGCCATACCCACACCACCGTCATCGACGGTGGAGAGTGGGTGTTTTGTCTGTTTTCCTGCCTTCCTTTCCTTCCCCTGATAAGTTGATTAACTGACCATGGTTCGCCATGGCACGGCCGATTCAGTAAAATGACGTCCATCACCTCGCGTTGCCCATGGTGCAGCCCGGGGCGTGCCGTCAGGACTTACCGATTACTTTGACCCATGCAAGAGGATTTACCATGAACAAACGTCAAGCGCTCATCGCCGCCGCCCTCGCGGGCATCTGTGCCGGCACCACTGTCAACGCGGCCGCGCACGATGGTCCCGCCCCCGGCGACAAGGAAAAATGCTACGGCGTCGCCAAGGCCGGGCAGAACGATTGCGCTTCGTCCGATGGCGCGCATTCCTGCGCGGGCCAGGCCGAGGCGGACAATCTGCCCACGGAATGGACCTATGTTGCCAAGGGCACGTGCGAACAGGCAGGCGGCTCCGTCAAGCCCATCAAGGCCGGCAAGGCCGCCAAACCGGCCACGCAGCCGTAAGCGTCCGCAGCCTGTTCATGCCGCCGCCAGTCCCAGTGCTTGCCGGTGCCGGCGTCGGCTTGCGCGCCGCGCACTACCGCGACTTCCTGGCGCGCCGGCCCAAGGTGGGCTGGCTGGAAGTGCATACCGAAAATTATCTGCAGCCGTCGGGCTGGGATAGTCATGTGTTGCAGACCTTGCGCCAGGATTACCCGCTCAGCTTGCATGGCGTAGGCCTGGGCCTGGGTTCTGCGCGCGGCTTTTCCGAGGCCCATTTGCAGCGCGTGCGCGCCGTGGTCGAGCGCACCGAGCCGGCCCTCGTGTCGGAACACCTGTGCTGGGGCGCCGTGGCGCAACGGCAACTCAATGATCTGTTGCCGCTGGCCTTGAATGGCGCCGCCCTGGATGTGCTGTGCGCCAGAGTGGGGCGGGTGCAGGAGGTGCTGAAAAGGCCGATCTTGCTGGAGAATGTCTCCACTTACCTGCGCTTTGCCGACGATGCCATGAGCGAGGCGCAATTCCTGGCGGAGCTGGCGCGCCGCAGCGGCTGCGGGCTGCTGCTCGATATCAATAACCTGTATGTGAACCAGTGCAACCACGGTGAAGATGCTCTGCTTGCCCTGCACAGTATCGCGCCGGGCAGCGTGGGCGAGTTGCACCTGGGCGGCCATTTGCGGACGCCGCACGCCGTGATCGACCACCATGGCGCCGCCGTCGCTGATCCTGTCTGGGACTTGTATGCGGCCGCCTTGCTGCGCTTCGGCGCCATTCCCACCCTCGTTGAATGGGATACGCATTTACCGCCGCTGAATATCCTGTTGGGCGAGGCGGACAAGGCGCAGGCCATGCTGGCGCGCCATGCGCCGCAGGTACCATGGCAGGGAGCGCTACTGGCGCCGCCGCCGGCTGCTCCTGCCACTCCTGCCACTCCTGCCGCTTCCGCCGCTTCCGCCGATACGCTGGCGGCCGGACAGCAAGCGTTTGCCACGGCCTTGTTTGATACTGTAGCAGCCCTGCCATCGTTTGCAGGAGAGGCGGTGCCGCAGCGTTTTTCACTGTACCGCGGCAACTTGAGCGCCACCTGGCGCCGCGTCTTGGGCCAGGCCTATCCCGTCGTGCTGGCGCTGGTGGGCGAGGATTTCTTTGGCGGCCTGGCGCGTGCGTACGGCCGCCGGCATCCGTCAGATAGCGCCGATTTGAACCGGTTTGGCGCCCGTTTCGCCGATTTTCTCGCTGCGTTCCCTCCCGTGAACGAGTTACCCTACCTGCCGGACATGGCGCGCCTGGAATGGGACGTGCACCTGGCCCATTACGCGGCCGATGCGCGGGGCCTGGCGCCCGAGTCGCTGGCAGCCTTGCATCTCGATCAACTGGAAGTGCGCCGTCTTGCCTTGCATCCCGCTTGCGCCTTGCTGGCATCGAACTGGCAAGTGGCAGCCTTGTGGCAGGCGCATCAAGAGGGGGATGGGCAGAGTGAAGGGCAGGCGATGTTTCCGCACGATATGCAGGTGGCGAGCTGGGCGCTGGTATGCCGGCCGTGCTGGAAGGCGCAGGTGCTGCTAGTGGATGCGGCGGCGCATGCGGCCTTGCTGGTCTTGCAGCAGGGCCAGACGTTTGGCGCCGCGCTCGATGCGGCGTTCGAGCTGGACCCGGCATTCGACCTGGCCGCACACTTGCGCCAGTGGCTGGCGCATGCGGTGCTGGCGGCGTGACGCTTTATTCGAAGGCCCGCAGCAGGCGCGCTTCGCCCGTCTGATCGCGGTACAGGGCATTCGCGGCCAGGGTGGCGTCCATCATGCGCGTGACTTGCTCCTCTTCGAAGCGGGCGAGTTCGACAGTGGCCGCGACCAGGGCCAGTTCCAGCCTGGCGCGCGCGCTCTGGTACAGGCTGCTGGTGTATTTGTCCGTGTTACGCAGCAATTCTTCCGCGTTTTCTATCACCTGGCGCAAGTCGCCGATCAGGCGTTCCTGGCTGCGCGTACCTTGTTCGGGATGGTCCATGGCGCTTCCCTTCTGCAATCGATATTTATCTGACAATAACGACGTGTTTGCAGCTTGATCCAGGCAGCCGGATGGCAGGAGTGCTGGCTGGGCGCATGGGGCTGCTTTCGCGCCCCATGCCGGGGTCAGACCGGGGCGACGACCGTGATACGGATATCGCCCACGCTGACGACCTGGCCGGCGCGGATCTTGGCGGTCTTGCGCAATTCCTTCTTGCCATCGACCTTCACCACGCCGCTATCGACCATGACCTTGCCTGCGCCACCGCTGTCGCACAGGCCGACCAGCTTCAATAGCTGGTTCAGCTCGACGAACTCGGATGTTAAATCAAAGCTTACTTTTTGCATTGTATCCCTTATTGCAACGATGTGTTTTAAACACTTTATGACGACCTCAACTAATCATAGTTTACCTGAAGCCGCCAGCGATGCAGGGTGGAAGTCAGCTTTTGTTGGGCCGCGTCATCTCCAATGGCACGATCCAGGCACTGAATTGCTCTTCCGTCACAAAGCCCAGGGTCAGCGCCGCTTCCTTCAAGGTCGTGCCTTCGTGCTGCGCCTGCTTGGCGATTTGCGCCGCCTTGTCATAGCCGATATGCGGCGCCAGCGCCGTGACCAGCATCAGCGAGCGTTCCATCAGTTCGGCGATGCGACCACGGTTCGGCGCGATGCCGTGCGCGCAATGCGCGTCGAAGCTGCGCATGCCGTCGCCCAGCAGGCGCGCGCTTTGCAGGAAGTTGTGCGCGATCAGGGGCTTGAAGACGTTCAGCTCGAAATTGCCCGAAGCGCCACCCACCGTGATGGCGACGTCGTTGCCGAACACCTGACAGCACAGCATGGTCAGCGCTTCGCACTGGGTCGGATTGACCTTGCCCGGCATGATGGAGCTGCCCGGCTCGTTTTCGGGGATAGTGATTTCACCGAGGCCGGAACGGGGGCCGGACGCCATCCAGCGCACGTCGTTGGCGATCTTCATCAGGGCCGTGGCCAGGGTTTTCAGCGCGCCATGGGCGGCCACCAGCGCATCGTGGGCGGCCAGGGCGGCAAACTTGTTGCTGGCCGTCTCGAACGGTTGGCCCGTCAGGCGCGCCAGTTCAAAGGCGATGCGGCCGGCAAATTCCACGTGGGCATTCAAGCCTGTGCCCACGGCCGTGCCACCGGCGGCCAGTTGCAGCAGCGGCGGCAACGATGCCGTGATGATGTGCTCGGCAAAGTCCAGCTGCGCCACATAGCCGGAAAATTCCTGCCCCAGGGTCAAGGGCGTGGCGTCCTGCAAATGCGTGCGACCGATCTTGACGATGTCGGCAAATTCCGTGGCCTTGGCGTCGAGCGTGGCGCGCAGCTGGCGCAGCGGCGGCAAGACTGTATTGGCGACGGCCAGAGCGGCCGCCACATGGATGGCGGTAGGAAAGATGTCGTTCGAGGACTGGCCCAGGTTGACGTCGTCGTTCGGGTGCAGCAGGCGCTCGGCGCCGCGCAAGCCGCCGATCAGCTCGGAACCACGGTTGGCCAGCACTTCATTCATGTTCATATTGCTTTGCGTGCCAGAGCCCGTCTGCCAGACGGCCAGCGGGAATTCTGCGTCATGCTTGCCGGCCAACACTTCGTCGGCCGCTTGCGTGATGGCGATGGCTTTCTTGCCATCTAATAGACCCAGGTCCAGGTTGACGTGGGCGGCCGCGCGCTTGACAGTGGCCAGGGCGGCGATCAGTTCGGGCGGCATCTTTTCCGTGGAGATATGGAAGTGCTCAAGCGAGCGCTGCGTTTGCGCTCCCCACAGCCGGTCGGCGGGTACGTCGATCGGGCCGAAACTGTCGCGTTCGATTCTGCTACTCATGGCATCCCTTTCATCGATGGAGGTGGAACGAGTGTACTCCAGGCGTTAAAAAGGCACAGGATGATGCTGTATTGCATCATTTTTGCCATGGCCCATCTATATTTTTGCGATTTCCTGCCGTTAAAGACAGGCGAGTTCCCCTTATTTATATTGTTATCAAAGCGATTAGTCCATGCAAAGCAGCATTGTTCCCCGTTGGTCCCTGAGCGCGTGCGCCGTCGCCAGTCTGGCCTTGTCGCCCGTCATGGCGGCAGAACTGGGCGAGATGGCGGTGCTGTCGCACGTGGGCCAGCCCTTGCTGGCCGAGATCGAACTGACGGCCCTGGCGCCCGAGGAAGCCAGCGGCGTGGCCGTGCGCCTGGCCTCGCCCGACGTGTACCGCGGCGGCGGCATCGGCATGGATCCGGCCCTGCAAACCTTGACGATCACCCCGCTGGAACGGGGTGGGCGGCACTATGTGCGCGTGACCACCCGGCAAGCGATCCAGGCAGGTCATGTGCATTTGTATTTGTTGTTGGGCAATGGCAGTGGCGCCATCGTGCGCCTCGGTACGCTGTGGCTGACGCCGGCACCGCCCGCCGCCGTCGCCGCCGTCGCCGCCGTCGCCGCCAGTGCGCCAGTCAGGCAAGCTATACCGGCGACTGTGCCTGTGCCGCTGGTGCAGCCACTGCCGCAGCCGCGCGCTGCGCCCGGCGCAACGCCGCCCGATGCCGCCGCGCTGGCGGCCCGCGCGCGCGCCGAGGGCCTGGTGCGTCCGGCGCGCGTGTTTGTGCCGCCGCCCGCCGCGCCCATGCCGGCTCCTCCTGCGTTGCGTCCGCCGCCGTTGCGCCGCGCCGCGGCGCCCGTGGCCGCTTGCGCGCCGCAGGCGGATGCTGGGCAGGCGGAAGCGTGCGTGGCGCTGGACCAAAAAAACGCGGCCCTGAATGAAAAACTCGGTGAATTGGAGGGCAAGATCGGCGCCTTGCAAAAGGCGCTGACGCTGCCCGCCGCTGCGACTGCTGCCGTTCCGCTTGCCGCAGCGCCTGCCGTGGCGGAGGCGCCCCATACCAAGCCCAAGCCCCTGCATGGGGTGCCAGCGGCTGACAAGGAAAAGAAAGCGGGTGGCAACGGCTTACTGTGGCTGGGTGTTGGCACCTTGACCTTCCTGCTGCTGACGGCGCTTATCGTGTATATCGTGCGCAAGCGCAAGCAAGCTGCGGGGTCGGGCGCGCCGTCGAAATACTGGGTCTTGCTGCGCAAGCCGTTCGGCCGCAAGAAGAAGGATGTGCCGGTGCTAACGAAAGCGCTGGAGGAGGAAGCGGCCGAGCCGGAACCGGAGCCGTTCTCGCGTTAGCGCTGCGGCAAGGCCGCGCTCAAATTTGATATAAAAAAAGATATTCAAAAAATACAGAAGGTGATTGTCTAGCGTATTGCCTATTTTTCAAAGATGGTGATATGATTACTCAGTGGACTTGCTCTACGACAAAACAGTCCCAGCCTGTCGCAGTCACCAACGATAGTGTGGCGCGGCAAACAGGTGTAGCGTTGCATAAACGCCTGGGTCTGGAAGCGGTTTGCGACGCCGACGATGTGCTCGTGAACGCCGGATGCAACCGGCAGCGAGGCGGCGCCAGGAGATACCTGGGGTTCGCCTTCCAAATTCCCCCTCCTTGCTTCTTGAGCGCCGCAGATGCCGCGCTCCCTGACACGGCGGCAGATGTAAAAAAAGCACCCTCGGGTGCTGTTTCTGGCGCTGCAAGCTTGCTTATTGAGTTACATGCGGGCGTGCGAACCTGGCATGGCATTCGACAGCTGCGTCATCCACGGTTCTGTAATCGCGCGGATTTCGCGGTCATTGGCCAGGATTTGCTTGAGCAAATCGATCTTGCGCAGGCGCGAGGCGCCAGCCAGGGCAGGTACGCTGCCCGTCATGGTCGTGCTGGCGACGCTGGCGCACTGGTTTTCCAGAGTATCCAAGCCATCCCAGTCGCTCGAACGTGCGGCCACAACCATTTTATTGGTCATTCCTGCAATATTTTCATACATCGAGAGAACGTCGTTGGAGGTCATGAGCACACCCGTAACTAGTGAATGGATTACTGCTTGTCTAGATTAACGGCGTGCTGATCGGGAACTTGAGGGTGTTTTTGAAAAAAAGTGAAAATAATTTAGATGATTGCTTGTATGCCGCCAGAATCGCCTGCCAAGCCGCATGCCCGCTGGCGTCGCGGTGACAGGGGAGCGTGTTGCGGCGCCTCAAAACGCGTTATGATTTTGCACACTACTGTCGTCACTTTGCCTGAAAGGATCACCATGCGCGTTGTCACTGCTGCCGCTTCCTCTTTCCCTGCTCCCTGGCGCAAGCGCGCCATGGCGCTGGCCCTGTCCGGCATCGCGCTGGCCAGCGGCGCCGTCCACGCGCATGACCAGGAGGCGGTCGCCAGTCCTGCTGCCGTGATGGCGGCGCCCAAGGCTGCCTCTGCCTTACCCGGCGACGACTTCTATGACTACGTGAATGGCGACTGGCTGCGCAGCACGGACATCCCCGCCGACCGCAGCAGCTGGGGCTCGTTCGCCATGCTTGCCAACGCGACCAACGAGCGCATCATCAGCCTCGTCGAAGGCTTGGCGGTGGCGCCACAGGCGGATGCATCGGCACGCCAGGTCAGCGATTTTTACCGATCCTGGATGGATGAAGCGGCTATCGAAGCGAAAGGCTGGGCGCCGCTCAAGCCCTTGTTGAGCAAGATCAATGGCATCCGCGACCAGGCGGGATTGGCCCGCGCGCTGGGCGAGAGCTTGCGCGCCGATGTCGACCCGCTCAATGCCACCAATTTTTATACGGAAAACCTGTTCGGCCTGTGGGTGGCGCAAGACTTGAACGACACCACGCGCAATGTGGCTTATCTGTTGCAGGGCGGCCTGGGCTTGCCCGACCGCGCCTTTTACCAGGGCGACAGCGCGCGCATGCAGGGCTTGCGCACGGGCTACCAGACGCATATCGCCGCCATGCTCAAGCAGGCCGGCTACAGCGATGCGCCGGCCCGCGCCGCGCGCGTATTTGCGCTGGAGCAGCAGATTGCCGCCAGTCACGCCAGCCGCGAGGATTCGGCCGACGTCGCCAAGGGCAACAACGCGTGGCGCGCCGCCGACTTTGCCAGCAAGGCGCCAGGCCTGGACTGGAAAGCCTTCTTCCAGGCGGCAGGGCTGGGCCAGCAGACGGATTTCATCGTCTGGCATCCGACGGCCATGACGGGTAGCGCCGCGCTGGTGGCGAGCGTGCCGCTGGCGACGTGGAAAGATTTCCTGGCCTTCCACGCGATCAACCATTTCAGCACCACCTTGCCGAAGGCGGCCGCCGACCAGCGCTTTGCCTTCTATGGCAGCGCCCTGAGCGGCACGCCGCAGCAGTCGCTGCGCAGCAAGCGCGCGCTGGCTGCGACGAATGCGGCCCTGAGCGACGCCGTCGGCAAGCTGTACGTGGAGCGCTATTTCCCGCCGGAATCGAAAGCCCGCGTGCAGGACATGGTAACGAATATCGTTGCCGCCTTCTCGCGCCGCATCGACAAGCTGGACTGGATGGCGCCGGCCACCAAGGCGCAGGCGCAGGAAAAACTCAAGACCTTGTACGTGGGCGTGGGCTATCCGGAACGCTGGGCCAGCTATGCGGGCTTGCGCGTGGTGCGCGGCGACGCGCTGGGCAATGTGCAGCGGGCGGAGCAGTTTCATTACCGGCAGGAACTGGCCAAGCTGAGCCAATCCCCTGACCGCAAGGCCTGGGCCATGCCGGCGCAGCTGGTCAACGCCGTCAACCTGCCGCTGCAAAATTCGCTGAACTTCCCCGCCGCCATCTTGCAGCCGCCGTTTTTCGATCCGCAAGTATCCGATGCGGCCAATTATGGCGGCATCGGCGCCACCATCGGCCATGAGATCAGCCATAGCTTCGATGACCAGGGCGCGCAGTTCGATGCCCAGGGCAAGCTGCGCGACTGGTGGACGCCGGCCGACCTGGCGCACTTTCAGACGGCATCAAAACAATTGGTGGCGCAGTTCGCGGCTTATAAACCGTTCCCCGACCTGGCCGTGAATGGCCAGCTGACCCTCAGCGAAAACTTGGCCGACCTGGCCGGCGTGGCGGCCGCGCATGACGCATTCACCCTGTCGCAGCAGGGCAAGCCGGCCCAGCCAGTCGCGGACCGCGATTTCTTCAGGGGCTACGGCGTCAGCTGGCGCAGCAAGGCGCGCGAAGCGGCGGCGCGCCAGCAAATCCTCACGGATGGCCATGCGCCGGCGCAATACCGTGCCGCCACCGTGCGCAACCTCGACGCCTGGTACCCGGCCTTCGACGTCCAGCCGGGGCAGCAGCTGTACCTGGCGCCGGAACAGCGCGTACGCGTCTGGTAAGCGTGCTGACGTTGCCGGCCGGGGAGCCGGTCGGCAGCGTAAAATGCGCCCATCGATGACAGGAGCGCCATGAAGCCGACCCCACCGCAAGATCCGCAAGACCCCATCCACGCGATCACCGGGCGCACCCTGGCCCATTACGACGCCAGCGCCGAGCAGTTTTTCGAGGGCACGCGCGATCACGACGTCAGCCAGAATATCTCCGCGCTGCTGCAGGCCATCGGCAAGCCGGCGCCGTTGGCGATCCTCGACCTGGGTTGTGGCCCGGGCCGCGATCTGAAAGCGTTCACGGCCATGGGGCACCACGCCACGGGCGTCGATGGCTGCCCCCGTTTCGTCGAGATGGCGCGCGCCTACAGCGGTTGCACCGTGTGGCAGCAGGATTTTGTCGACCTCGATCTGCCCACCGCGCATTTCGATGGCGTGTTCGCCAATGCTGTGCTGTTCCATGTGCCCAGCGCCGTCTTGCCCGGCGTGTTGCGTGCATTGCACGCGTGCCTGAAGGAGGGCGGCGTGCTGTTCAGCTCGAACCCGCGCGGCCATAACCAGGAGGGCTGGAATGGCGCGCGCTATGGCAGCTACCACGACGAAGAGACGTGGGCAGCGTATGTGCAGGCGGCCGGTTTTACCCTGGTCGAGCAGTACTACCGTCCGCCTGGTTTGCCGCGCGAACAGCAGCCGTGGCTGGCGACCGTCTGGCGTAAAGCTGCATGACCATGGAGTTGACGGACATTGGGTATGTGTTAGCAAGCGTACAGAGTTTTTGTTAGCTCAAGCGTAGTATGAACCTATCGACACGCAGCAAGCACAGCAAGAAGCTTGTGGCAGTGTGTGAGCCGCAGTACCGGCCTTTCATGGCCGGACTACAGAGGTACCAACTACGTGAGGATATCATCATGAACAAAGATCAAGTCGAAGGTAAACTGAAGGAAGTCGGCGGTAAAATCCAGGAAGCCGCTGGCAAAGTCGTCGGCAGCGAAGAACAGCAAGCCAAGGGCCTGGCAAACCAGGTCGAAGGCAAAGTGCAAAAGAAAGTTGGCGATGTGAAAGATGCAGTCGAGACCATTACGCGCAAGCCATAATTTTTGCTGCAGCATAAAAAAACCGCCGCCTGTCGCAAGACAGGCGGCGGTTTTTATTGTGGGCACGCTTTACTTTACTTCGCTACGCCCAGGTTTTGCTTGAAGAACATTTCAATTTTCTTATATACGTGGCGCTGGCCCGCGCGCGACGAGATGCCGTGCTTGGCGCCCGGATACGTCATCAGGTCGAATTGCACGCCGCGGTTCACCAGCGCGTCGATCAAGCGCGTGCTGTTGCTGAACAAGACGTTGTCGTCGGCCATGCCATGCACCAGCAGCAGCGGCGACTTCAAGCCGTCGAGGTGGGCGAACACGGTGCTGGCCTTATAACCATCCACGTTTTCCTTCGGCATGCCGAGGAATTGCTCCGTGTAATGGGTGTCGTACAGCGACCAGTCGGTGACGGGTGCCACCGAGACGCCCATGGCGATCTTGTCGGAGGCAGCCGACAGCAAACGCAGGGTCATGAAGCCGCCATAGCTCCAGCCGAACACGCCGATGCGCTTCGCGTCGACGAAGCTTTGCTTGCCCAGCCAGTCGATGCCGACCAGTTGATCGGCCACTTCGGCTGCGCCCAGCTTGTGATAGATGGCGTCCGTGAAGGCGCGCTCGCGGCGCGACGAGCCGCGGTTATCCAGGCGGAAGACGACAAAGCCTTGCTGCGCCATGTACTGATCGAAGTTGTTGCCCCAGCGGCGAGCCACGTGCTGCGAGTGCGGGCCGCCATACGTCGACAGGTAGACGGGATAGCGTTTGCTCGCGTCGAAGTTCGACGGTTTGACGATGGAATAATGCAGCGTCTGGCCATCGTCGGCTTTCAGGGTGCCGTATTGCGTCGGCAGGTGATCGGCCTTGTATTTCGCGTACGGGTGGCTGGCGTTCAGTGCGTTTTCTTCCAGCCAGCCCACCATCGAACCGTCCGGACGGCGGATGCTGACTTGTGGCGGCGTGGCGGGATCGGAATACGTGTCGACAAACACTTCGCCATTGCGCGAGAACGTCGTGTCGTGCCAGCCATCGGCCTTGGTGACGCGCTGCGGCTTATCGGCCGTGCTGCCATCGAGCGCCAGTGCATAGGTCTGCTTGTCGATGACCGCGTCGCGGTTCGACGAGACGAAGACCTTGCCGGTTTTCTGGTTCACGGCCAGCACGCTGTCGATGCCCCATTCACCGGCAGTGACGGGGTGTAGCAGCTTGCCGCTCATGTTGTACAGGTACAAATGATTGCGCCCCGTGCGCTCGGACGACCAGAGGAAGGTGCCGTTCGACAGGAAGCGCAGGTCGTCATGGATGCTGACCCAGCTTGTCGACGTTTCCGTCAGCAGGGTGCGTTGCGCCAGGGTGGCTGCATCGACGGCGACCAGGTCGAGGGTCTTCTGGTCGCGCGACTGGCGCTGGTACACCAGCGACTTGCCATCAAAGCTCCAGTCGGCGCGCACCAGATAGATGTCCGGGTTCGTGCCCAGGTCCACCTGGCGCTGTGCGCCCGTTTCCGGCGAGACGATCAGCAGCTGCACCAGCACGTTCGGGTCGCCGGCGGCCGGGTAACGCTGTTCCACAACGTCGGTGCGGTCGGCGAAGATTTCGAAGCGTCGCACCACGGGTACGGGCGCTTCGTCGTAGCGTTTATACGCGATGGCGCTGTCGTCGGGTGCCCAGTAGTAGCCGGTGCGCTGGCCCATTTCTTCCTGCGCCACGAATTCGGCTTCGCCGTTGCGGATGGTGCCCTTGCCGTCGGTGGTCAACTGGCGTTCCTTGTTCGTCTTGAGGTCGATCACATAGATGTTTTGATCGCGCACAAACGACACGTAGCGGCCTTTCGGCGAGATTTTCGGGTCCAGCACATTGCCCTTGGCGACCAGGCGCGCCTGGTCCGGGTGGGCTGCGTCGACCAGGTACAGATTGCCGGCCAGCGGTACCAGTAGCTGCTTGCCATCGGGCGACCAGCTGTAGCTGAGAATGCCGTTCAGGCTGGCCGTGCGCTCGCGTTCGCGGCGCGCCTGCTCTTCGGGCGAGATGGTTTCATTCGGCACCAGCGCCTTCGAGTCGACCAGACGGTGCGTGCTCTTGTCCTTCAGCTTGAATTCCCACAGGTCGAGCTGGAACTGGTTGTCGGCGCGGCCGCGCAGGAACGTGACGCGCTCGCCGTCGGGCGAAACCTTCAGGTTGCGCACGCCGGGGCCGGCCAGTGCCGGATCGGCGTGGATGCGTTCCAGGGTCAGCTTGTCAGCCGATGCGGGAACGCTGGCCATCGCGGCCAGAAAACAAAGTATAAAACGCATGGATGTCTCGGTAGTTGGAAGAATGAATGGCACTGCATGCAAAAGGCGAACTTGAGCGTTGCCTAAGCGTAAGACGATACCAGAGCGTGCCTCTTTATGCGATAGCCCCAGCCACGGAAAATGGACGTGCTGGCCGTATTTCCTTCGTTGGAAATGTCCGATAGCCACCTATTTAATGGCGTTTTTCCGGGTTCAGGCCAATATCGTACCTGCGATCACGGTCAGGCAGGCGCCGCCTATCCAGGCTTGGCCATCGCGGAAATTGACGGACACGCGGCCGTCGCGTTGCAGACAGGTGCCTTGGCGGACAGTGTAGTCGCCGCCCGCCTGCAGCTGTGCGATGCAGGCGTTGGCGCTGCCCGTGACGGGGTCTTCCACCAGCGCGCCATGTTCGCTGAGCAGCGCGCGCACTTCGTAATCGGCTGGCCCGTCCGCGCCGTGCGGGCCATACAGTGCCAGGCCGTCGGCCCGACACGCGGCCAGCAATGCTGTCAGCGCCGCGATGTCGGCATGCACGGCCAAGCAGGCGGCGGCGCTCGCCAGTGGCACGCACAGCCAGCGGATGCCCATCTCGACGACGTTGCCAGCAGCGGCCGGCGTACCGCCCAGCGCTGCTTGTAGCTGCGGCAGCAGGGCTGGATCGAGCGGGCGCGCGGTGCAGGGCGGCGCCTGGAACGCCAGCACGCCGCCGGCGCGCCGTTCAATCTGCACCAGGCCGACGCCGCATTCCTGCACGATGCGCGCGCCTTTCGGCTGCATGCCCGCGTCGAGCAGGGCGTGCGCCGTGCCCAGGGTCGGGTGGCCGGCGAACGGGAATTCCGTCTCGGGCGAAAAAATCCGCACGCGGTAGTCGGCGGCGGGATCGCGCGGCGCCAACACGAAGGTGGTTTCCGACAGGCCCGTCCAGCGCGCGATGGCTTGCATCTGCGCGTCATCGAGGCCATTGGCGTCGAGTACCACCGCCAGCGGATTGCCGAGGAAGGGCACGCTGCTGAAGACATCGACCTGCTTGAAGGGGCGCGGCTGTGGCATGGCGGGTTCCTGGTCGGATTCCTTGTGGAAGTGTCAGGCGTCGCGCAGGCGCTGCAGCGACAGGCGGTTCAGATACCAGGTCAGCAGCACGGCGGCCACTGTCAAGCCCGTGACCAGGCCGATCCAGAAACCGGCGGCGGCCATCGGCTCGGCCGGCGACCAGATGAAGCCTTGCGGTGCGAGGCCCAGCACGTAGCCGATGGGCAGCGAGAAGCCCCAGAAGGCCAGCAGCTGGATCAGCATCGGCTGGCGCGTCACCTTGTAGCCGCGGATCGCGCAGGAGGTGGCCACCTGCGTGGCGTCGGACAGCTGGAACAGGGCGGCAAACAGCAGCAGCTGTGCGCACAGCGCCTGCACCTGCGGATCGGACGTGTAGGCTTGCGCGATCTGGTGGCGGAAGACGGTGATGACGGTGGCCGAGACGATGGCCGCCGTCAGCGACATGGCCACGCCCACCCACGAAATGAAGCGTGCGCGGCGCAGATTGGCTTCGCCCACGGCATGGCCCACGCGCGTGACCAGCGCGATGCCGAAGGTGAGCGGCACCATGAAGACGACGGACGAGAAATTCAGGGCAATCTGGTGCGCCGATACCTGGATCACGCCGAAGCGCGCCACCAGCAGGCTGATGACGCCAAAGGCGCTTACTTCGGCAAAGTAGGTCACGCCGATGGGCAGGCCCAGGCGCAACATGGGGCCGATGGACGACGGCTGCGGCCATTCCCAGTGCGTGAACGGGTACGTGGCGCGGTAGGCGGGCGCGATCCTGATCCAGGCCAGCATGGCCAGCAGCATCATCCACACGCAGCAGGTAGTGGCCACGGCGCAGCCTACGCCGCCCATCTTCGGCATGCCCCAGTGGCCGTAGATCAGCAGGTAGTTGACGAGGATATTCAGGCCCAGCGCGGCCAGCGCGATGACCATCACGGGCTTGGTCTGGTTGATGCTGGTGCTGTAGCCGTACAGCGCGCGGTAGGCGGCGAACGGCGGCAGCGCGCAGCTGATGATGTGCACGAACAGCTTGGCCTTGGCTGCCACGGCAGGTTCCAGCATCAGGTGGTCGAACACCAGCGCCGCCATGTTCGTCAGCAGGCAAGCCACCAGGCCGACCAGCAGCGCCTTCCACAACGACTGGCGCACAATGTGCGGCACCCGGTCGTGGCGCGCGGCGCCGATTTCATGCGCCACCAGCGTATTGATCGCCATCATGATGCCGCTCACGGTGACCAGCACGATGGACCAGATAGCCGCGCCCAGCGATACGGCCGCCAGTTCCTCGGGATTCGTATGCCCTGTCATCGCCACGTCGGCCGCGCCCATGCCGACGGTGGCCAACTGGCCGATCAGGATGGGCCAGGCCAGCTTCCACAGCGAAGAAATTTCAGTACGGACGGCGGGCAGGGTGAACGAGGTAGTGTGTGGCATGGGCGGCAAGCTTAACTAAACACAAGATTCTACCGGCATTCGCCATGCTTGTCCGCCGTGGCGCCCGGGTGCGCAGGGCGATTGCATGAAGCATCAAGTCGGTAAGCCCAAGACCTTGGCAAGATAGTCGGCACTCCAGCCAGCTTTTAAGCGTTTGGTAGCGATGCCGACCTTGGTCGACTTTTCATT